>JACRLO010000010.1:57850-226669 GCA_016235245.1 Nitrospirota bacterium
ATTTGATCTACGAGCCGATTTCACCATTTGAGCTTCTGAGGAAAGTGAGAGAGGTGCTCGATGAGGATACGGTATAAGAGGCCTCTGTCGCTTTCTCTGGCGTAGAGGGCTGGGTTTCATGCTATCGGTATTTCAGCGTGAACATGTGGAAGCCGGTCCGAACATATCAGTCAAAGAGCGCTTTTACGAACTCAGCCGGTTCGAAGTCCTGGAGGTCTTCAACTTTTTCACCCACGCCGATCAGTTTGACCGGGATATTCAGTTCTTTTTTGATGGCAAAGACAATGCCGCCCTTGGCAGTGCCGTCAAGCTTGGTCAGCGCAATTGCGGTCACGCCGACCGCTTCGTTGAATAGCTGGGCCTGCCTGAGCGCATTCTGGCCGTTTGTGGCATCAACCACGAGCATCACCTCATGCGGAGCACCCTTGAGTGCCTTGTCGCAGACGCGCCGCACCTTCTTCAGTTCTTCCATGAGCGGACTTTTGGTATGCAGACGGCCTGCCGTATCGATGATCACAATGTCAGTGCCCCGTGCCTTGGCCGCCTCGATAGCATCAAAGGCAACTGCCGAGGGGTCTGATCCGCTCTGGTGTCTGACCACCTGGGCGTCCGTCCTTTTACCCCAGATCTCAAGCTGTTCGATTGCCGCGGCCCTGAACGTGTCGCCGGCAGCAAGCAGAACGGAATACCCCTGGTCCCTGAACCTGCTGGCGAGCTTGCCGATGGTTGTTGTCTTGCCGGCGCCATTAACGCCGACGGTGAGGATCACAAACGGTTTTTCTCCGAAGGCCACCAGCTTCTGGCCCGAGCCCAATATGGCCGAGAGCTCTTTTTTCAGGAAATCCCTGACGGTGCCTGATTCGCCAAGCTCTCCTTTTCTGACCTTCTCCCTGAGATGCTCTACGATCTCGGAAGCGCTGCCTGCGCCGATGTCGGCAAGTATGAGGGCCTCTTCCAGTTCCTCGAGGGTTTCGCTGTCTATCGCCTTTCCCCTGAAGATTGACTCTACTTTTTCGACAAAGCCCTGCTTGGTCTTGGTCAGTCCCTGCTTAAGACGGTCAAATAATCCCATATATCACCTCTGTGTCTTTGAATAATGAAAACGTGGATAGAATAGCAACTTGACCGGTCTCATTACAAACAGTGAAAGCGTTGCAGGTATAATACCCTCATGCAGAATTATTATCAGTTCATGATTCCGAGGCTAAACGGACAGCAGATCAAAAAGAACTTCTCCCGTTATCGTTCACTGGTCAGAGAGGGTGTTGCAGGTTTTATTGTCTTTGGCGGTGAACTCGAGACGGTGCGGACCTCTGTCGCAAGACTCCAGGAAGAGGCAGAACTTCCGCTCATCATCTCCTCAGATCTTGAACGCGGTCTGGGGCAGCAGTTGAAAGGCGGAACGGTCTTCCCTCCGGCCATGGCGCTTGGGGCTGCATATAAGAACATTACAGCGGCCAGCGGCCAGCAGTCTGCGATAAAACTTCTGAAAAAATCATTTAAGGCGGTTGCAGAAGAGGCGGACTATGCAGGGATAAACACAATCTTTGCGCCTGTACTCGATATCAATACGAATCCGAAAAACCCGATCATCGCCGTAAGGGCATTTGGCGAGGACCCTGCGACCGTCTCTTTCTTGGGCATCGAAATGATCAAAGCTCTCCAGAGCAGGGGCATTGCAGCCTGCGGCAAGCATTTCCCCGGTCACGGAGACACTTCGGTCGATTCCCATATCAGGCTCCCGGTTCTGCATCAGGAGATGAAAAGGCTGAGGAGATATGAACTTGCACCTTTTGCAAAGGCCATAGAGGCAGGGGTCAGGATGATCATGCTGGGCCATCTGAGTGTGCCTGCACTCGATGCCTCGGGGACGCCGGTCTCTTTTTCAAAAAAAGCGGTGCAGTTCCTTCGAAGCGACATGGGATATGACGGCCTGCTTGTTACGGATGCGCTCAATATGGGAGGCATCGGCAACTTTTCGGAGGAAGAGGCGGCGGCAATGGCACTTCAGGCAGGAGTCGATATCCTGCTTCATCCCTCGGATGCGGATAAGCTTGCAGCGCATCTTCAGAGAATGAAACCATTATCTGATCCGACGAGACTGCTCAAATTCCGGAAAAAGTTGAAGCCTTTATCTTTCCGCAAGGAACCGTCATTTGAATCCCATGCCCGCCTGTCGCAACAGCTTACAGAAGATGCGCTTACTGCCTCACGGCGCGTCAGCATCAAGGGAACGCCGCTGCTTGTCATCCTGAATGATGATGAAGATGACAAGGGGATGGTCTTTGCAGATCATCTGAAAAAGCAGTTCCCTGAAATGCGTATCTTCAGGTTAAAGTCAGGCATTGATTGTAAAACGTTCAAAAAAAGACAAGACGAGTTTTTGATCGTTGCCATATTCTCAGAGACAAAGGCATGGAAGGGCGGTGCAAGCAGCTGGCTTTTCGATGCGATCAGGTCCTTCAGTCCCGGGGCAGACCTTTTCATCTCCTTTGGCAGCCCCTATCTCCTTGAGGAGGTCGGAAAAACTCCCTGTCTCTATGCATACGGGGATGCCGGGCAGCCGCAGGAGGCCGTAGCAGGATTGCTGGCAGGGACCCTTTGATGCCCGTCAGCCAGATGGCCGGGTTCTTTCACCGTAGTGCCTGTTTATGGTATATTGGTGAGCAAAAATCCATGACCTGCCCGCTGCCGGAAACAGTATTATTTTATTCTCTGGCGCAGGGCTTGAGCGGATAAGGAGCAGATGTCAAAACTTCATCTTATTCTCGCATTTCATAATCATCAGCCGGTAGGGAATTTCGACCATGTGCTTGAGGACTGCTACGCAAAGTCCTATCTGCCGTTTCTCGAGACCCTGCTCGGTCATCCGAAACTGAAGGTAGTGCTCCATTATTCGGGGCATCTTCTGTCGTGGATGCGTGACCATCATCCTGAGGCGATAGAGATCCTCCGTAATCTTGTCAGGGAGCAGAGGGTAGAACTGCTTTCCGGGGGTTTTTATGAGCCGATCCTTACGGTGCTGCCTGAAAAAGACCGTCCGCTCCAGGTAAAGGAGCTCTCCCGATTTATTGCAAAAAATATCGGACTGAGGCCCAGGGGCATGTGGCTTGCCGAGCGTGTATGGGAACCGCAGATGCCGAAGTTCATTGCAGAGGCGGGTATCGAGTATCTTCCGATTGACGATTACCACTTCAAGCTTACCGGGCTTGAGGACAAGGACCTCCTTGGCTACTACATTACCGAGGAAGACGGCAATATCGTGAGCGTTTTCCCTGGCAGTGAAAAACTTCGCTATCTGATCCCCTTCCGGTCTGTTGAAGAGACCATTGCCTATTTCAGGGAGATATCGATGCGGCAGGGCAATCCGCTTCTGACCATGGCTGACGACGGCGAAAAATTCGGCGTCTGGCCCAACACGTACAAGCACTGTTATGAAGACCGCTGGCTTGACCGGTTCTTCACCGCGCTTGAGGACAACAGCGACTGGCTTGAGACGACGACCTTCAGCTCATACTACGAGAGGTTCCAGCCCCTCGGCAAGGTCTACCTGCCGACTGCTTCGTACCGGGAAATGGGGGAGTGGACGCTGCCGCCTGAGGGGGCGATCGAATATGAGCAGGTCCTTGAACTGCTCGAAAAAAGCGCAGGAGACAGGGCAAAACAGCTTCTGCGGGGCGGCATCTGGCGGGCATTCTTTACGAAATATCCTGAATCAAATCATATCCACAAGCGGATGCGCATGATCAGCCAAAGAGTCCATGAGGCAAGCAGTACCAACCCGAAGAAGGGTAAAGCGGCGCTCGCCGAGCTCTGGAAGGGCCAGTGCAACGATGCATACTGGCACGGCATCTTCGGGGGTCTGTATCTGCCGCATCTGAGGTCTGCGCTCTACCGGCACCTTCTCCGGGCCGAGACGCTTGCCTGCGATATCCTTAAGGACTATAAACAGAATGAGAAGGGCGATTTTGACTGCGACGGTTTTGAAGACGTCCTGATCGGCACAAAGAGCACAGTACTGGCTGCAACGGAACGAGGCGGGAGCCTGACCGAGCTTTCGCTCAGGAAACAGTCGGTGAATATTCTCGATATCCTGACGCGGAGGCCTGAGGCATACCATGCAAAGGTGGCTCAGGCCTCTGAGGCGGTCGCTGGCGGCACAAAGACCATTCATGATCAACTGACGGTGAAAGAGGAGGGCCTCTCGGAATATCTCGTCTATGACAAACAGAGGCGGGTATCGCTTCTCGACCACTTCCTGCCGGCAGAGACAACGCTCGACGCCATGGCAGGCTCCAGCCATGAAGAGCTTGGTGACTTTACCACCGGAATATATTCCCTGACCAGGTCATACAAAAAGGGAGATATCAGCCTTGTCATGGGCCGCGAGGGTGTTGTGGCCGGCAACCGGGTTGATGTACGAAAGAAGATCGACCTTACGCATGAGTCGCGCGTTGAGCTGGAATACCTGCTGAAGGGGACCTTTGGCGGTCTTTTTGCCGTGGAGATGAACCTGTCCCTGTTAGGCTCGCCCTTTGCTTTGATACGGGTTGGCGACAAGACTCTTCAGGCCCGCTCAAAGGCCGTGCATGAGCGTATCAGGGGGTTTGTGGTTGAAGATACCTTCCTGAAGCTCCGGCTGCAATTCAGCTTTTCGGAAGATATACAGCTATGGCACTATCCTGTCGAGACGATCTCCCTTTCAGAGCAGGGAGTAGAGCGGCTGTATCAGGGCACCGCACTGCTGTTTGTTCTGCCGATACCGTGCCTTGACAGAAAAATAGTTACCTGCAGGATTGACCATGGGGAGGAACCAGCGTGAAAAAAAGTGTTCTGTTTGTATTGGTATATATTGCCGTGATGTCATCACTCGTCTTTGGCGCCGAGGACCCGCTGATTAAACTCACCACCGAAACGCTTCAGTTTTTTAAGCCGGCAAGCGGCAAGGTCGTGAGCGTTGAGGGAGGTACTTTCGCTGCTGAAATGAATGCGAAGGAAGGGCTCAGGGCCGGTATGCGGCTCAACATTCTCAGGGAAGGCGAGCCCTTCAGACATCCGGTGACCCGTGAAATCCTGGGCAGGGTTGAATCACAGGCAGGCAAGGCTGAGGTCAGGACTATTCAGGGCGACCAGGTAAGCGGAACGATTGTTGACGGAACTGTCCGTGTCGGCGACAGACTGAGGCTTTCTGAGACAAAAGTAAAAATGGCCTTTATCCAGGACAAGACCGTAGATTGGTATCTCGGTGATGACCTGTACCGTAAGCTGAAGGCTACGGGGCGGGTCGAGATGGCTGACACGGCCCTTGAAACGGGCGACGTCAGGAAGGCTGTCGAAGAGGCGAAACGACTGAATGCCGAGGTTGCCGTTGTGCTTACGGCAAAGGAGGCTGATAAGGGCACGCTGCTGAGGGAGCAGGCATTCTGGGCCTCTGACGGCGTGAAGTTCTATGATTCGGAGATCAAGGTCGATATCTCGTTTACCAAGGACCTCAAGCTGGGCGGAGAATATTTTGGCGGTATGTCGGGCGAGGCTCTCTTTCGGTACGACCTTCCTTTTGGCGCACGCTTTGTGGTGACCGGAGACTTTGATGGTGACGGCAAACAGGAGATTGGCCTGAGTACGGGAAAAGACCTGCGGACCTATATGCCGGGCGTTGACTTAAAACCCCTCTGGGAACTGAAAGGCCAGGTTTCTGAGGAGCACCTCTGGGTAGATGCCCTTGACCTTAACCGCAACGGCAGAGATGAACTGATCATTACCTCCATGAGAAACGGAGAGGTCTATTCGACCATTTATGAGCTTGACGGAGCTGAATTTAGGAAACTCTGGGAAGGCAGGTTCTTCCTGCGGAAATCCGGCTCCGGCCTGATCGGGCAGAAATACCTCCCGGATGAAGGATTCGATGGCAATGTCTTTACGGTCACATGGGATGGAAGCACATACAAGGCCGGAGAGAAACTTAACCTGCCCAAGGGGGTCAATATCTATGACTTCATTAATCTTGAAGGAACTGGCAGTGAACGCCATGTTCTTGCCTACGACGAGAAGGGCTTTCTGAACGTATTTAATGACAACGGCATACGGATATGGAAAAGCAGCGTGAGCGCCGGGGCCTTTTCAACGACCTTCACGAAAAAATCTCCTGCTTCCTATATCCAGGAAACAGAGTGGTCGATCAAGGACAGGCTCATATCGAGAAACAAAGACGTTCTGGTTGTCCAGAAGGTCCCTTTTGCCGAGATGGCAAAAGGGCTTGGAGTCAAGAAGTCCCTGATCAAGACCTATTGGTGGTCAGGTTTTTCGATGGAAGAGAGCGTCTTGCTCGACAATGTCCCGGGGACGCTATTCGATTACGCACTTGCCGGTGACAAGATTGTCGTCCTTGCGAGTCCGTTCCTTGGCGTCAAATTCGAAAACATTCTGAAAGGGGAAAACCCTCTCGGAACGCTCATGTACATTTACTCTGCCAAGGGGAAATAGACCTTGGACCTGCACGGAAGGATACCCAGCCATGTAGGCATTATCATGGATGGCAACGGCAGATGGGCTGAACTCAGAGGTCTGCCGCGCATCGAGGGCCACCGCAGAGGTGCAGAGCGGTCCCGCGAAGTCATTGATCTGTCTCTTGAACTCGGCATCAAGTGTCTGACCCTGTATGCGTTTTCGACCGAGAACTGGCAGAGGCCGAAGGAAGAGGTCTCTATGCTCATGAAGATATTGGAGTTCTATCTGAAAAATGAATTTGAAACCCTTATCAGCAAGAATGTTGTCTTCAGGGCGATTGGCGAGACCTGGCGGCTGCCTGACAATATTCAGAACCTTATCAGGGAGACCGAGTATAAGACGAAACATAATAGCGGGATGAACCTGGTTGCCGCGCTCAGCTATAGCGGCAGAAGTGAGGTCATCAGGGCCGTCCGAAAGGTGATGAACTCCTGCTCGAACCCGATTGAACTGACGGAAGAGGATTTCGACTCATACCTTGATACCGCAGGCTTGCCGCACCCTGATCTGATCATCAGGACAAGCGGCGAACGGCGGCTCTCGAATTTTCTGCTCTGGCAGGCAGCCTATGCAGAACTCTATTTTACTGACACCCTCTGGCCCGACTTTGACCGGGAAGAGTTCATGCTGGCGATCCAGGACTTTCAGGGAAGGGAGCGCCGTTTCGGCAACATATCCGGGAGGGCCAATGCATCTTAAGCGCCTGATCGTTGCCTTGGTTCTGGTGCCTGCTCTGTATCTCTATACCATGCATCTGCCGCCGCAGTACTACCTGTTTCTGATAACCGCAGTCTCTACTGTTGCGCTTGCAGAGTTCTATGCCATAGCCGGCATTGAAGGGTCCCTGAAGTATTCGGGGCTGTTCTGGGGTGCGGCCCTTCTTGTCCTGCAGTTCTTTGCGCGGGAGTTATTTATTGATGCGCTCTTTATTGCGGCCCTTGCGATGCTGACCCTGCGGCTCTTTCTGAAAAGGGACTCAGCCGGTTCTGTCAGGGAAGCGACTGCCGCAATCTTTGGTCTCCTCTATATACCGGGGCTTCTGTCATTTCAGCTGGACATTATCAAGGCAGGCGCCCCGCTCCTTGTGATGCTCTATGCGGCGGTATGGGGTTCAGACAGCCTGGCGCTTTACATCGGCAAAAGCCTCGGCAGGAGAAAGCTCTATGTCGAGATAAGCCCTAACAAGACGGTTGAGGGGGCGGTCGGTTCATTCCTCGGCGGCTTCATCGGGGTAATGCTTATCAGGTTCACACTTCTTCAGACCATGCCCCTTCTGACTGCCACGCTGCTTGGGGTCGCGGTGAGTGCTGCGGCTATTATCGGCGATCTGGTCGAATCCATGTTCAAGCGTGACGCCGGCGTAAAGGATTCCAGTTCGATTGTGCCGGGTCACGGCGGTTTTCTGTACAAGATCGACAGCGTCACCTTTGCCGGTCCTGCCTTCTACTGGTGCTGCCTTTTTCTGCATGTGATCAGGTAGCGCAAAACTCCCCTTTGCGGGATGAACGCGAGAAACAATCTCCGGGTAATACATCATGATTGTGCCATGAGTATCGTACTATTCTATGCAGCTACAGGATGAAGAGAGGCCTTCAGGGATTTGCGCATCTTGGCCATATGCCACAGATCGTAAGCAGTCTGCATATTCATCCATGTCTGCGCTGTTGAGCCAAAGACTATTTCGAGCCTCAGCGCCATTTCAGGGGTTATTGCTCCATGACCATTAACGATCTTCGATACGGTCTTGCGGGTCACCCCAAGCAGCTTTGCTGCTTGGGTTATGGAAAGGTTAAGAGGTTCCAGGCAAAGCGTCTGAAGGACCTCTCCGGGGTGCGGCGGATTATACATCTTCATATAAATACCTCCTCAATGGTAGTCTTCATAATTCACAATCTCTGCATTACCTCCGGTAAAACGGAAGGTAACTCTCCAATTTGCCTGCACGGTAACAGACCAGATGTCTCTTTGCTGTCCTTTGAGGCGATGCAGTTTCAGGGACGGCAGGCTCATGCATTCTACAGAGTCAGCAGCTTCAAGCACGGCCAGTATGGATTTCAACCTATTGGCATGGATTGCCTGAATGCCGGCAGTGCTGCCCGTTTGGAAAAACCGCTCAAGCCCTTTGTGACTGAACGATACGATCATGGTTTAACTGTAACCGTAAGGGTTACAGATTGTCAAGAGCCATTCCCGAAGACGGTCGCGTGCGTTCCCTGCGGGAGCATCTGGGGGGACTGCGAAGCTATCCGCTGAATTTGCAGGTGAGTTTGGATGCGGGGAGTGATGTGTGGCAGGCTGCGTCATTTTACAATAGGCCAATGATTTAAATAAAAATATAGGGGACTAAACATGGAGATCATTCCGCAACAGCTTATCGAAAGCAAAATATATCTGCTCAGCGGATCGTTGAAAAGCATAACCCCTTCTCACCTCCCCTTATCTTCACCAACAGTAGGTGCCTTAGGCAGTGGAGGAAGTAATCACGGGGAAGGCCAACTGCAGGTCTACACTCCGGAGTCTGTTTTTTGCCGGCAGTTATGAAGCGCCCTTGAGGAATTGCTGCTCAGTCAGGAGAAAGATTAAACCGTCCCTTTTTTTGTATAATAAAAAATCTATGAAACGAATAACGATCCTCGGGTCAACGGGCTCGATCGGCCAGAGCACCCTCGATGTTATCTCCCGAAACCGTTCAGACTACAGGGCAGTTGCGCTTGTTGCAGGGCGGAACATCGATCTTCTTGAAGATCAGATAAGCGCTTTCAACCCTGAAGTTGTGGCCGTGGCAGACGAGAAGATGGCAGAGACGCTTTCGATGCGGGTGAAGGGGACAAAGATCCTTTTCGGCCCTGACGGCATCAACCAGGCTGCTGCTCACGAAACGGCAGACGTCGTGATCTCGGCGATTGTCGGTTCTGCCGGGCTTCTGCCGACGCTGACGGCCATACGTGCGGGAAAGGACGTCGGCCTTGCCAACAAGGAGGCCCTTGTCATGGCGGGAGGCATCGTCATGGCTGAGGCCAGAAAAAATGGGGTCAGGATCATCCCTGTTGACAGCGAACATTCGGCAGTGTTCCAGTGTCTGGAGGGACGGAAGAAAGAGGACCTCAGGAAGATTGTGCTGACTGCTTCGGGCGGCCCCTTTGTGAACAAGGTAAAGGACGAGCTTGAGGATATGACTGCAACAGACGCACTTAAGCACCCAAACTGGTCCATGGGCAGGAAGATATCGATCGATTCTGCAACGCTGATGAACAAGGGGCTTGAGGTCATCGAGGCCTGCTGGCTTTTTGATATTTCCCCTGATCTTGTTGATGTGCTGATCCATCCCCAGAGCATTGTGCATTCGATGGTAGAGTTCCGGGACCGGACCTTTCTTGCGCAGCTGTCAATGCCTGATATGCGTGCGCCGATCGCGTATGCGCTTTCGTGGCCCGACAGGCTTGATCTCCCCATCCAGAGCCTTGAGCTTGACAGGATCGGTCAGCTCACGTTCAAAAAGCCTGACCACGACAGTTTCCCCTGCCTTACGTATGCCTATGAAGCCATACGGCAGGGAGGGACAGCACCTGCCGTACTCAACGCTGCCAACGAGGTGGCTGTCCATGCATTTCTCGATAAAGCGATAGGTTTTAATGATATTCCTGCTGTCATCAGGAAAACGGTTATGGCGCATAAACGCATTGCGCAGCCGTCTCTTGATGAGGTGATCGCGGCAGACAGATGGGCGCGGCTGAAAGCCGGGTCCCTTATGAAGGAGATACAGCAATGATGTTCGTTTACGCGGTGGTACTGTTGGGCATCCTCATCTTTGTGCATGAGTTGGGCCATTTTATCTTTGCGAAGTCCCTGGGCATAAAGGTGCTTAAATTCTCATTGGGCTTTGGACCGAAACTGATCGGCAGGAAATATGGCGAGACAGAATATCTGCTCTCTGCATTTCCCCTTGGCGGGTATGTGAAGATGTTGGGCCAGTCCGATACGCCTGACGAGGAAGAAGTGATTTCCGAGGAAGAAAAACATAGGGCTTACAATTTTCAGCCGATCTGGAAACGGTTCTGCGTGGTCTTTTCCGGGCCTTTTTTCAACCTCTGCTTTGCCGTGCTCATCTTCTTCCTGGTCTTCATGAACGGTGTGCCGTATATGCTTGCCGAAGTGGGCACGATCACCCCGGATTCTCCCGCAGCCAAACAGGGGCTCACGAAAGGGGACAGGATTATTGAGGTCGATGGCCGGCGGATCCTCAGGTGGGACGAAATGACCGAAATCATCCATAAGCAGCCGGGCAAAGAGATGGCGGTAACGATCGACAGAAACGGCAGTATCATCACCGTGACGGTGAAGCCGGAGAAAAAGATGGTCAAAAACCTCTTTGGCGAGGATAAAGAGGTTGGCCTGATCGGCATAACGCCTTCAGGGAAAACCGAGATGAAGAATGAGGGTGTTGTCGGGGCCTTTTCGCTGGCTTTTTCCCGCACCTGGGATATTTCAGTTTTGACGCTCCTTTCGATGGTGAAACTGATTCAGAGGATCATCCCTGCCGATACCATCGGCGGCCCGATCATGATATTTCAGATGGCAGGCCAGCAGGCCAGCCAGGGCGCCATGAGTTTCTTCACCTTCATGGCAGTGATCAGCATCAATCTCGGTGTGCTTAACCTGCTGCCGATCCCTGTGCTTGACGGCGGTCATATCCTTTTTATGGGCATCGAGGCGATCAGAAGAAAGCCGCTCAGCGATAAGGTGATCATCATAGCCCAGAAGGTCGGACTGGTATTGCTGCTGAGCCTCATGGCCTTTGCCTTTTACAATGACATCGTTCGTATTATTACGGGGAAAACGTTCTGAGCATGACCCATATTCTCAAGATCAGGATCTATTACGAGGACACCGACTGCGGTAATGTCGTCTATTATGCGAACTACCTGAAATATTGTGAACGTGCCAGGACAGAGTTTCTTGAGTCAAAAGGCATAGGCATGAAACAGCTTATTGAAGACGGCATATTTTTTGTCGTGGCCGAGGCTTCCCTAAAATACCTGTCACCCGGCAGATATGGCGACATCCTTGCCATAGAAACGACGATTGACCGGGTAGGGCCTGCTTCCATCAGTTTTAACCATGAGATAAGGCGTGACGCAACAGGACAGCGGCTGGTCCAGGCAGCCGTGAAACTCGGCTGTGTGAACCGGGACATGAAGCCTTTGCGGCTGCGGCAGGATATCATGAACGCCGCAGCGGAGGAAGGACAGGCATGATCAGGCCTTCTTCGTTGATCAAGCAGACATCTGCAGGAGGCGTTATCTTCAGGAAGGCGGAAGGCGGCGTAGAGGTGGCCCTTGTCTCTGTCAAGGGGGGCAAGGCATGGTGTCTTCCAAAGGGTATTGTCGACAAGGGGGAGACGCCTGAGATGACTGCGGTCAGGGAGGTCAGGGAAGAGACGGGATTGACCGGCAGGATTGTTGATAAACTTGGCGACATCAACTACTGGTATTTCATTAGGGGCGAGAATGCGAAATGCAGGAAGACGGTCTCCTTTTATCTCATGGAGTATGTGGGGGGAGAAACATCGGACCATGATGATGAAGTGGACAGCGCCGAGTGGCTCTCGTTTGGCAGCGCCTTTAAGCATATAACGTACAGGGGCGACAGGTCGATCCTGGAGAAGGCGTTTGCGGCGCTGAAGGAACTGCATACCTGATATGAAAAAAATACAGAGCAGGCAGGCCATCAGAAAGATATGCGACAGGCTCAGGAAAGACGGCAAAAAAATTGTCTTTACGAACGGCTGTTTTGATATCCTGCATGCCGGTCATGTGCGCTATCTGAGTCAGGCAAGGAAGTTGGGGGATGTTCTGGTCATCGGACTTAATTCTGATGCGTCTGTTTCCGGCATCAAGCCGGGACGGCCGATCAATACGGAAAAAAATAGGGCAGCGGTTCTCTCGGCTCTTGCTTCTGTCGATTATGTGGTGATCTTTTCTGAGAAGACCCCCTACAATCTTATCAAGTCAGTGAGGCCTGAGGTGCTTGTGAAAGGCGGAGACTGGAGGCGTGAGGAGATCGTCGGCTCGGACATTGCAAAAGAGACCCTCAGCCTTCCTTTTGTCAAAGGGCTTTCAACCACCCGGATCATCGAAAAGATTCTCAGATCAGCGTAGCACCCTTGAACCTCCATTCATTTCTGAAAAAACGATTCCTTCCCCACTTTGAGGACTGTGACCGCATCTATAATCTCACCGGTTCATCCGCGGCAGTTTTTCTTGCCCTTGCTCCCGGCCCCTTTGTTGCCATCGAAAAGGACAGCCAGAGCGCAGAGGTGCTGAAGAAGGATATTGATTTCTATTCGAAGCTTTGTCTGCCCAGGCAGGTCCTCTGTATGCCGGAGGCCGAAGGGCCTGAACTGGCAGGTGAACGTGCAGGGATCATACTTAATATGGGGACTGAGGATTCCCTTGTCACGTCGTTTCAGAACCTGCATGCAGGGTTCTGGGACAGGGAGCTGCTGGATGAGCAGCTGCTCCGGGTGAGGCTCAAGGCACAGCAGGAGCGGTCGGCAGTTGAAGGGGCCCTCCTGGACCTTGGCTACCGGGCTGTTTCGATGGTAATGGAAAAGGGACAGTACAGCCAGAGGGGATGGATCATTGACGTATTCCCTTCCACGTCGGAATATCCGGTTCGCATTGAGTTCTTTGGCGATGAGATAGAACAACTGAGAATGTTCGACGTTGACAGCCAGAAGTCAGTAAAAGACGTTGATGACATCACCATCTTCCCTGCGCAGGAGCCTGAACTGAGCTGGGGACTTAAAGATATTGCGGGTGACCGGCGCTGGTACTGCCTTTTCACGCCAGATGAGAAAGAGCTGCTGCCCCCGCAGACAACCTTTCTGTCACGCTATTCCTTTGAATCCGGGAGCCTGCCTGACGAGACGTCTGATGAGGGACTGTCTGCAATGCGCCAGACCGACGCCGGACTCTTTTCGGTGAGCGGTCTGGGTATTCTGCCCCAGGAGAGGAAAAGTCTTGAGGCATTGCCAGAGACCATAGCCAGGATCGCGGAGCAGCAGAGAGTGATGATCTTCCTGCCGTCTGCGGGTCAGGCAGAGAGGCTGCGTGATCTTTTCAAGGAACAGGAGATCGAACTGCCGCGAGTTTCGATGCAGGACCTGCCTGCTTTTGAGGGCGGACTTTCGGTGACTGAAGGGAAGCTCTCTTGCGGCCTTCATATGGAGGGGCTGCTTATTCTGACCGAACGGGAGATCTTTGGTGAGCGCCGCGCGTACCGCCAGCAGAAGCGGTCAAAGGTCGCAAACCTTCTCGCCTCCCTCGACGATATTGTCCCGGGAGATTTCGTTGTGCATCGTGACCACGGGGTCGGCAAATTCTCGGGCATTGTCAGAAGGCAGAGCGGTTCAACAGAGCTTGAGCTGATGCAGCTTGAATATCAGGACGGCAGACTCTATATACCCATCCAGAATATCGAGGCACTCTCGAAATACCGCTCTGAAGAGGGTGTTGTGCCGAACATGGACAAGCTTGGCGGCAAAACCTGGGAAAAGAAAAAGGAGCGGGCGCGAAAAAAGGTCCATGAGCTGGCCGAAAAACTGGTTGCCCTGTATGCAGGCAGGAAGGTTGCCCGTGGCTTTACCTTTACCTCGGACACTGAGCTGCACCGGGAGTTTGACGGCTTCTTCCCGTATGAAGAGACGCCTGACCAGCTGACCGCCATTGCAGACATCAAGCGCGATATGGAGTCGGAGAAACCGATGGACAGGCTCCTGTGCGGCGATGTGGGATATGGCAAGACCGAAGTGGCAATGCGCGCTGCCTTCAAGGCGGTATATGATAACCGTCAGGTGGCAGTGCTGGTGCCGACGACGATCCTTGCAGAGCAGCACTACCGCAATTTCCGTGAGCGGTTCTCGGGCTTTCCGGTCAGGATCGACCATGTCAGCCGGTTCAGGTCGCGCAAGGAGATCAATGACACCCTGAAGGCGCTCTCTGCCGGCGAGGTGGATATCGTGATCGGCACGCATGCACTCCTTTCAAAAAAACTCGAATTCAGCTCCCTCGGCCTCCTGATCGTTGACGAGGAGCACAAGTTCGGCGTAAGTCAGAAGGAGAGGATCAAGGAGCTTGCGCGCAGTGTCGATGTGCTGAACATGACTGCAACTCCTATTCCGCGCACCCTTCATATGGCGCTCTCCGGCATCCGGGAGATCAGTGTTATCGAAACACCTCCTGAGGAGCGGCTTGCGGTCAGGACGACCGTGACCGTATTCAATGAGAGCCTGATCAAGGACGCCATAAGCAGGGAACTTGAACGAAACGGACAGGTCTTTTTCGTGCATAACCGGATCAGCGATATCTACAAGATCGGCCAGCGCATTCAGATGCTTGTGCCTGAGGCCCGGCTTGCCATAGCCCATGGCCAGATGCCGGACCGGGAGCTTGAAGATATTATGCACCGGTTCTTCGAGATGGACGTCAATATCCTGCTATCAACTTCCATTATCGGGTCCGGGCTGGATATCCCGAGGGCCAATACGATCATTATCAACAGGGCTGACAAGATGGGGCTGGCCGACCTGTATCAGCTCAGGGGACGAGTGGGCAGAGGCAATCTGAGGGGATACGCCTTCTGTATTATTCCGGGAGAATCGCTGATGAGCGATGAGGCCAAGAAGCGGCTTCAGGCCCTGCAGGAGATGAGCTACCTCGGCGCAGGCTTCAGGCTTGCCATGAAAGACCTTGAGATCCGGGGAGCAGGGAATATCTTCGGTCCCGAGCAGTCAGGCCACATCCATGAAATCGGGTTTGACCTGTATATCGAGATGCTTGAAAAGGCCGTTGCCGAACTGAGGGGTGAAGATATCAGGGAAGAGATTGAGCCGGTCATTGACCTCAATATCTCTGCGTACATCCCCGAGACCTATGTCGAGGATGTGATGATCAGGATGGGTCTGTACCGCCGCATTTCATCGCTGAAGACAGAAAAGAATGTCGATGAGCTGGGCGAAGAGCTGAGGGACAGGTTCGGCAAGCTGCCATTGGAAGTATCTCATCTGCTTGCGGTTATGAGGCTCAAACTTGTTGCCCGGGAGCTTATGACCCTGAAGATACAGACCGTTCAGGAACGGGTGAGAGTGTTATTTTCTCCAGACACACCTGTGCAGCCTGAGATGGTCTTTAACCTGCACGGACAATGGCAGGGCCGCATGAAATTTCTTCCTGACGGGTTTGAGATCGACATGAAGAAGCGGGATACGGACACCATGCTCACCGAGATCTATCAGGCTGCTGACACGCTCAGGCAGGGTTTGACGGTCTTATGAAGCTTTTGTGTCCTCTCTGAACCTCGCCTGTTCCGATACAGATCAGAGGCTGATAGCCGGCATGCGAAATGTTTTCAATGCCGACGACTCCGGAGAGCCCGAGGCGCGCCCTATGGTCCGCTGCCGGGATTTTTGTCCAGATATTTACAGAGGACTTCGGCAGTGAAGGGTTTTATGACAAGGCCCTGTACCAGTTTTTCTTTTATGATCGCGATAATTTCTTCCTTGTTTTCAATAGGCGGTACAATAAGTATGGTCTTCAGTCCGGGTTTTTTATCTTTTATTCCCTCGAGGTAGGCTGTAATCGAATCATGGGACAGGGTTGAATCAAGAATCAGCAGGTCCCAGGCATCAGGGCTGTATTCGTTTTCAAAATTCACGGTCGAACGGAACGTCGTAATTTTATAGTCCTTATTGAAGTCTTTTAATATCCATTTTATAGACTGCATGACATCGTCCTGAACACAGATGCAAACCGTTGGGTCAGACATAAGTCACACCCGTATTCATGTCGGAATTCCCTGTCTTTGAACAAAAGGCTGAAATTTCTTGTCAGTGACCATGATATGATTTTTCAGCCAGTTCACCAGGAATTCGAGCACCTCTGGCCCTACATTTTTATTGTTTTTGTTCAGGTCTTCCAATAGATCCAATGTTTTTGACGTAAGATTAAGATGCTCAGTTCTGTGCTGGGCATATTCAGGATAATTATATTTTTCCATGAAGGCCTCTTCGGCAAAAAAGTGATAGACCGTATAATTTACTAACTCAGTAAGGACCTCGCCAGTGACTTCTCTGCCCTCTCCTGCCTTCAAAGATGCATGAAGTTTGTTAATGAGCGCAATAATTCGTTTATGATGAGTATCGAACTCTTCAATCCCCACGGTCATATCTGTTTGCCACTCAATCATGTTTGCGCTATCCATAAACTGGTCGTTGTACCTGCCTAGAGTATAGCGCTGCGCCGGGGTGCTGTCAATAAAAGAGCTGCGTCAATGGCAGGCAATCAGGAGCAGATATCAATACTGATTTGCCAGGAATATTTCATTAAATTGCGGCGCTATTTCGACGAATACGGCAAGCACTTCAGGATCGAATTGGTCGGGAACGGTCCTTCCGTCGCCTTGTATGATGATGCTGCACGTCTCCTCATGGCTTAAAGCAGGCTTATAGGGCCGCGCATTTCTGAGTGCGTCATAATGGTCGGCCAGCATGACTATTCTCGCCTCTATCGGTATTTCCGTATTTTTTAATCCGCTTGGATATCCCAGGCCATTCCATTGTTCATGATGACCCAACGCGATGGAACTTGCCATCTGAATCGTGGGATGAGATGAGTCGGAGAGTATTTCATGTCCCATGACCGTATGTTCTTTTATGATGTCGTGCTCTTCTTTCGTGAGCGCCCCTTTTTTTAAGAGTACCTTGTCGGGTATGCCGATCTTTCCAATGTCATGCAACGAACTGGCAACGGCGATGGTTTCGACAAAATCCTTATACATATGCATGGCCTCGGCAAGACGCCTCGAGTATTGACCGATTCTTGCGATATGAGCACCGGTATAATTGTCCCTGGATTCCGCAACAGCTGAGAGGCGTTGTATCAGTTCCAGACTCAGTTTCGTGGCCATCATGGCGGTATCTTCCAGTTCCCGGGTCTTGCGTAAAACGGTATCTTCCAGGTCGATCATGTAATTCTTTTCAGTCTCAAGCAGCCGTCGGCGTTCCAGCCCCCTGTTAAGGGCGCTGATCAGGTATTCGCGGTTGAGCGGCTTGGTCAGAAAACTCAGCGCACCCTTATTGATAGCTTCTATTGCGAGATCAAGATCAGCATTGCCGGTCATGAGGATGACCGGTATTTCGGCATTCAGCCTGCGAATATCATGGAGCAGTTCAAGTCCCGAGACGTCAGGCATCTTGATATCGGTCAACACCACAGCGATTGGTTCCTGCCGAAGGCAAGACAGAGCTTCCGCTGCATTTTCGCAGACAAGAGCGGCAAATCCATGTTTTTTGAGCAGCGCCGAAAGATAGGCGAGAATATTGGGGTCGTCATCGACGACAAGAATATATTCCTGAGCTAAGGTCATGGATCGGTCTTCCGGTGTTATTGGTGTCTCTGATTATATGTTGCTATTCGTGAAGTTTTTTTGGCACTATGTACTTTTATCAGACCTGCGTTGGTGATGTCAAGCACCCTACGGAGGCAGTACATTGCCGGGCCTGCCGCGGCAATGTGACGTAGCGTGCTGCAGATTGCTGTATGGTCCGTACATTGAGCCGGCGGAGTCCAGAGCTTCGGGGGTTCCCCCTGGCAGGATTTCAGAAATTAAAGTTTTTTTAAAAGAAACCGAAAAGAATACACATTATGAACTATAAGAGTCTCTCTCTGAAATGGAAGATCCTTCTTCCGGTCGCTGCCATTATGATCTCAATCGGGGTCTTCTATTCCATGATCGGCGGAAGCATCATCAGGGACATCGCTATTCAGGAGAATAAGCGCAATATGGAGCATCTCTCCGAGACCCTCTTTGGCGTGATGAGTGAATATATGCTCTCTGACAAGTTTAATGAGAATAAGGTCAAATTTCTTGCCCATATGAATAAGATGCTTCCGGTCTCCATGGTCCGCAGCGAAAAGCTGGACGCGCAGTTCGGCAAAAGACCTGCAGAGGAGTATGCCCGGACCGGGGCCGAGAAGGAAGTGCTCAGGACCGGCGAGACGGTTTTTGTCGTTGAGCAGATTCAGGGCAAACCCTATCTCAGGGGAGTCTTTCCGTATAAGAACGTCGCAGACTATATGGGAATGAGTTGTGTGGGCTGTCATGTGCAGGGTGCAAAAGAGGGGGACATCCTGGGCGCGTTGAGTATTGCCGTCCCCCTCAACGCAGTCTATGCGGCACTCCTCAAGACAAGGGTCATGATAACTGCCGTTGCCGCAGCCATTGCGGTCATAACGACTTTCATTGTCTTCTATCTGCTTAAGACCTTCATACTGCTGCCGCTGGGTGCTGCAGTCGATGTGGTGGAGAAGGCTGCGAAGAAGGATTTCAGTAAGATACTCAAAGTGCGCTATAAGGACGAAATCGGTAGGCTTGTGGAGTCGATCAATGCCATGTCCGGCGCGATTGCCTCGTCCATGAAAGAGGTCGGCTCCATCTCGGGGGAGCTTTCTGTCAATGCGGACACCCTGAAAAAGGCCATTGAGCAGTCCATTGAAGGGACGAGAAAACAGGCCCAGCAGGCTGCCATGATCGCAACAGCGTCTGAGGAGATGTCTCAAACGATTACCGGGATAGCGCAGAGCGGATCCAAGGCTGCTGATCTGTCGTCCGGTGCCCTGGGTGCTGCCAATAAGGGCAAGGACGTGCTGCAGGAATCGGTCGGCAAGATAGAATCAGCAGGCCGGTCCACAAAGGAACTCTCTTCCCTGATCGAGCGGCTCAATGTCAGTGTAACGGAGATCGGCGACATCATAACGGTCATTAAAGACATTGCAGACCAGACGAATCTCCTTGCACTGAATGCGGCCATCGAGGCTGCACGTGCCGGCGAGCAGGGCAGGGGCTTTGCCGTAGTTGCCGACGAGGTGAGAAAACTTGCCGAGAGGACTACGAAGGCTACGGGGGAGATTTCCGAAAGAATTGCGGCAGTGCAGGCAGGGTCAAAGCAGACTGCCCTGTCTATGGAAAACTCCATGGCCTATGCCACCGAGAGTGTTTTATCCATGCAGAAGACAGGGGCGTCGCTCGACGACATTGTGGTCTCGATTCATTCAGCCTCTGATGAGGTTGCGCAGATTGCGGCAGCCGTGGAGGAGCAGTCAGCCACGGCCACGGATATAACGCGCAATATTGAAGATATTTCTGTCATTGCGCAGCAGACCGAAAACTCGGCAGAGAAACTCCTGGAGATATTTGACAAGATGAACGGGTTTGCCCAGTCCCTCAACGGGATGGCTGCCGGGTTTAAATTCTTCGGAAAGAAATAGCAACATGCTCCTGTATGGAGATGCAGCGGATTGCCACTGCCTTCGGCCCGGGAGGGTCTTTCTTCTTTTGCAGCCGTCATGTCGGCTGTTCCAGCAATACGCTGATAACCTGCTGAAAATTGGTATAATCACCCTATGGACGTTAAACGGTTGGTGCCAGGTGATCCAGTCTGCCGGTCTATGGAGGTCTGATGTACCGCGAGGCATTTGACCTGAGGGAAAAGCCTTTTTCCCTTGCTGCCGACCCCCGGTATCTGTATATGAGCCAGCAGCACTGGGAGGCAATGGCGCATCTTATGTACGGGGTTGAAGACGATTGGGGCTTTGTCCTCATTACCGGAGAGATCGGCACCGGCAAAACAACCCTCTGCCGCCTTCTTCTTGATCAGATGCCTGCGGACGTGGAGGTTGCCTTTCTGATGAATCCCAAGCTCACGGTGCCGGAGCTGCTCGTCTCTGTATGTGACGAGTTTCGGATCGAACATCCGCCGGCAGAAGCAGGCACCAGGGAGCTCTTTGACCGCATCAGCGTCCATCTGCTTGATCTTCATGCCCGTGCAAAGAAGGCGTTGCTTATTATTGACGAAGCACAGTATCTGTCTCCTGAGGTTATAGATCAGCTGCGGCTCCTGACCAACCTTGAGACCGCGGAAGGCAAGCTCCTCAGGATTATACTGCTTGGTCAGCCGGAGCTGCGGGAGAAACTTGCGCAGCCTGAGCTTGAGCAGATGTCGCAGCGTATTACGGCACGATATCATTTGGGCCCGCTGTCAGAGCAGGATGTCGCTGCCTATGTAAGCCATCGCATGTCGCTTGCAGGTGCGCGGCGACAGTTCTTTACGCGCTTGGCCATGAAGGCTCTTTTCCGCATGAGCCGCGGAGTGCCTCGGCTCATAAACGTGATCTGCGACAGGGCGCTGCTGGGCTCCTGCATGAAGAAGGAAACGGTTGTCAGCCGTACGACACTGATTCAGGCCGGGCGTGAAGTGTTGGGTGAGGAGCGTTTCAGAAATCGTTCAAGGAGGCCTGCCGGACTCCGTTGGGCTGCAGCGGGTGTTGCAGTCGGGCTGGCCGGAGCAGTTCTTATTTTTCTGAGCTTCAATCTGTCTCTGACGAAGGCAGCGCCTGTAACACCATTGTATGTACCTTTTGAAGCGGCGGTCAGGGCGGCTGCACCCGGGGCCGCTGCAGCGGCCAGGCAGCCAGTGCCCGGATCGGAGCGCAGACGAGACGGCTCGAACAAAGATCAGACGGAGAAGAAGGTGCTGACCAAAAACCTCCCGGTACAATTGACTGAACATGCGTTTTGTTCGGATGGGGACCTGTTTAAGCTTGCCTGCATGGACTCTCAGAAAGCGGCACACGGACCCGGGACCCCGGTTCCTTCATCCCTGAGACGATCTTCTCTGTATGGAGGAGACCTGTTTGTTACCCTGAAGGCGCTTAGAGACAACAAAACCCTTCCCGGGGTGGGAGGTCTTGAGGCTGCGGTCGATATCCCTGATATCCATGCTCTCTGGACAGTCCCTTTAGCCGCACCGGAATCGATCGGTCTGCCTGATGCTGCTCAGTTGAAGTTATACCGTATAGCGGCCGGTCGTCGAAAGGGCTGATCGCAATGTCATTTATCCTTGACCAGCTGAAAAAATCCGGCAAAAAGCGCGCACTGGAAATGAATATGCGCAGACAGTCGGAGAAGCCGGCGCCAACAACGGCTGAGCCCCTGCTGGTGAGGTCAGATGCTCCTGCACCTGTCAGCATGCAAAAATGGCAGTTGGCATTTGTTGCGGTCCTGCTTGGGGCCGTTGTCTTCTATGGGGCAGTCGTTTTTTTCAGGGGCAGTCCTGCAACCAAGCGGCCTGAAATTCCTACTGCTGCAGGTCTTGCCAGGGAGACTTCCCTTCCGCCGACAGCGCCTTTGTCGGCTCCTTTGGTGCTGCCTCCTCAGTCCTCTCTTCAGGATGCGGGAGCACCCGAGCCAAAGAGCTCGGCGGCAGAGCTGAAACCGATTGAGGCCGCAAAGGCAGTTAGGGAAGTGGCAATACCGGATAAAGGACGCAACGACCGCGATCATGCAGGGGCAGACATATCGACAGTTGAAAAGGAGAAAAAGCCGCGTGCTGCGGTGACAGACGCTCCGATCAGGGATGAACCTTCTGACTCGGTCCTGGAGTTTAAGCAGCTGCCGCTGTCTGTGAGGAAGAATCTTCCGGATATCAGAGTCACCTCTCACCTGTATAAAAAAGAGTCCCGACTCGTCAGCATCAACGGCAGGATTATGACGGAAGGATTTAATATGGATGACGGATTATTCCTTGAAGAGATTACGCCCCAGGGAGTGATACTCAGTTATGGAAGATACCGCTTTCTTGTCAGAGCGGAGAGATAGGTCCTGCGGCCTGAATATCGTGCCGCACAAAAGGGGGCGAGGCAGCTCTTATGGCGGTTACCACTGAATTGATCCTCCAGGAAGTTGAAGCAGAGCTCGATGCGATGCACCTCGGGTTCAGGCTCAGCGTTGAAGATCAGGCGATCCTCGATGAACCTCACCTTGCGAGCAAATACCGGATTCTCGAACTGGAAGACAAGCTGCCTGTTGACCTCAAGAACGAGCTCTTTCGCATCGCCAGTTCACCGCTTTACAGCAAGGCAGGCATGCAGAAGGTTTCGGATTTTTGGGAGGTTTCGGCAGTCCTGGGCCTCGAAAATATCAAGGCCTATATATTCAGCAGCGCCCTTTTTGGTATTGCGACTTCGAACCAGGATGTTACTGATCTTAAGAATAAGGCGCTGGCCACCGCCGGTCTCTCCATGGCGATCATGCATAATGTCCTCGGTTTTGGCGGCAATACGGCCTCAAAGGTGCAGCTCTGCGCCCTGGTAAGCGAGTTTGGCAAGATACCCCTTTTCATCTATCGCCAGAACCACATCAGTGACAAGACGATTTCAGAGATCATGACCGACGATTTTATTAATATCCATCACGGGAAATTCGGCCTCAGCATGGTCGAGAAATTCAACCTGCCGGATTTTTTGAAAGACCTCTTTGACAAGAAGTCGCTGATCTTCTTTGAGGGACCTCATGAGTTTTCGATCACCACCATTGTCCGCATGGTCAAGCTGCTGGTGCGCGACAGTTTTAAGCATCACGGCAAGCTGGTGCTGACCTCGGTTGTCGATGACCAATACGGCATTATTTCCGGTTCTGTCGGAACCGAGATCCAGGGCTTTTTTGATTCTCTGGGCATAGGAAATCTTATAGAAGTTATTCCCTTTGAAACAACGGCCCAGCAGAATGCACGCAGGAAAAAAGCGAAGCCATAGCACGAGCAGCGAACCGGATTCTCTTGCAGATGACACGGCGCGCGTAAACATTAAATTGATTTAATTCTATGGTTTTTATTTTATGTTACGATCTTACGGTAAATACTATCTAAGGAGATGTGGTGAAGAAAATGACGTATAGGAATTGGCGTGTATTGTTTGTCTGTCTGTTGTTGCTTTTTTTGTTTGGATTGTTTGGGTGTGGCGGCGGTAAAGAGAATGAGAGCGCCGGATCAGGGGCGGTCTCCCCGGTAACAGCGGGTGAATATGTGGTTTTCGCCTGGAATGATCTGGGGATGCACTGTCTTAATCCGACATATGATACGGCTGTAATATTGCCGCCCTATAACAACCTCGTAGCCCAGGTCGTGCAGAAGGGCAATCCTCCCAGGATTGTTACGGCCGGTCTGACCGTTGACTACCGGATACTGAACAATACCTATTCTTCCGGCAAAAGGGATTCCTATGGCGCGGTCTTTTCCCAGTTCTGGAGCAACGCCCTGGCGCTTTTCGGCATTAACCTGACCATAGACAGGGGACTCAACCTGGTCGATTCCGGCGTCCATAACGGGCTGTCTGGTCAGATGCTGGCAAAGGGAGACCATTTTGCAGCCGACGGTATCCCGGTGACCCCTGTTGAGGATGGAGGGACATGGAACCCGTATCAGGTGGCAGAGATAAGCGTTAAGGACGCATCAGGGAAGGTCCTTGCAGCAACCCGCGCGACAGTGCCGACATCGGACGAAATAAACTGTCAGAAATGCCATGGTGCAGATGCCTTCAACGACCTGCTCCAAAGGCATGATCAGCTGCACGGAACGACGCTGATGGCACAGAAGCCGGTCCTTTGCGCGAATTGCCATGGCAGTCCTGCTCTTGGCAAGACCGGTCCCGGGTCTTCAGGTACATATCTTTCCTATGCCATACACAATTCACATGCTTCGCGGGGAGCGTCCTGCTACGATTGTCATCCGGGAGTAACGACGAAATGCAGCCGCAGTCTTGCACATACTGCGCAGGACGGCAACTGCGCGAACTGTCATGGCAGCATGCAGCAGGTCGCTGACTCGATTGTGGGAGGAAGGGTGCCTTGGGTGTCAGAGCCGACGTGCCTGTCATGCCATAATATCAGCGGGGTCAACACCGGCTCAGTCTTATACCGGGACGCAAAGGGACATGGTAATCTGTTCTGTGCAAGCTGTCACGGAAGCCCGCATGCAATGGTCCCCACCGATCAGCCCTCTGACAATTATCAGGCTATACAGTATCAGGGGAAGGCAAAGACCATCGGCAGTTGCGGCGCCTGTCACAGGAACTCCCGGGGAGATGGTCTTTCAGAGTTTGCCCAAACGCATGGCGGCGCATCACCAAGACACCGGAATGCCTGCCATATCTGTCATACCGAGGTCTCTTCCAATACCGCAGGCTGGCCGCATGCCTTCCAGTGGAAGGCCCGATAGCGAAATAACCGCCAGGATTCCTGGATTGCGGGTGCAGAGTATTTCCTGCACCCGCAATCTGCCATTAGATTTTCATCGCTTTCACGTATAATAATCGGATCATGAATATGAGGATGTATGTCTGATAAGGAGATAAGCAGGTGGCGCAGTTTGGCCTCAGTGATTGCTGAGTTCAGGGTAAAGGCCGGGTCACGGTTGCAACTCAATGAGCTGGCAGCCTTTTATGCCGGCGAGCTTTCCCGGATATTTGATTCTGCAGCCTGCATACTATTTCTGGGTCATGACGATGCCACATCTCTCCTTGTCTCTGCCGGTGTGCAGGGGGCTCTCAGGGAGTCCGAATATCAGACTGACATGCCTCTGCTGCGGCATCTCTCCCTTACGCGGAAGGGTTTTTTTTGGGGGCCGGATCAGTGCAGGACCTCGGACTTCTTCCCCGGAGAAAAACCGCATTCATTGCTCTGCAGCCCTGTGATCGTGCGGGATGTGGTGAGCGGTTTTTTTTCTCTCTCTTCGTCAGAAAAAGATATTTTTGGCCCCGAGGACCTGGCGATGGCAGAGCTCCTGTCCGGCGAGCTTGCCACGGTAATGGAGATATCGTCCCTTCAGTTGACGCTGGATGCGGTTTCGGTGACTGATCCGCTGACCGGCTGCTATAACGCAAAGAAATTTAATGACGACATCGAGGTAGACATCCCCTGTTCTGAACGGTATGGGCGGCCGCTATCGCTGGTGAAGATCGATATCGACTTCATGCAGCATTATAATGAGGCCTTTGGCAGAGTAAGCGGCGATCAGCTCATCAGAAAAGTCGGAGAGACCCTGTCATACAGTATCCGGATGTGTGACAGGCTGTATCGCTTCGGTGGAGAGGAGTTTATCCTCATCCTGCCGGGTATCGACAAGGAAAGAGGCGTTTTCGCTGCGCAAAGACTGCAGAAAGCTCTCGGCCAGCTCAGGTTTGAAGGAGAGTCTGACAGTCAGCCGGGCGGAATGATTACCTACAGCATTGGTGTTGCGAGCTTTCCTGTTGATGCGGTATTCAAGGACGGATTGATGAAGAAGCTTGATGCGGCTCTTCTGAGGTCAAAGGAATCGGGAGGGAATGCCGTAGTCTCGCCTTAGTGCGGACGCGGTCCATAACGGTTATGCTGGCTTTTTCATTACAATCGGGAAGCAATGGCAACTGTATTTATGTTGAAACGGGCGGCGTAAAGCTCCTCTTTGATGCAGGCATAAACGGTGTCCAGGCCGAGAAGAAGCTGGCGGCGCAGGGGCGGGATATCCGTGAGGTCGATGCGGTGATCATTTCCCATGACCATGGAGATCATATCAGGTTTGCGGGTATCTACCAGAGGAAATATGGTCTGCCGCTGTATGTTACCCGAAAGACCCTGGATATATCTGTCAGACGGCATCCTCTTGGCAAGCTGCATGATGTGCGTTTTTTTCAATCTGACGGCGTGATCAATTTTGGAAACGTGACGGTTCAATCGACCCCCACACCCCACGACAGCGAAGACGGAGCGGTTTTTGTTATTGCGTCCGGTGAGAAACGCCTGGGAATCATGACTGATCTGGGACATGCCTTTGACGGCTTGGCAGATCTTATCTCCACCCTTGACGCGGTCTTTATCGAGAGCAATTATGACCCTGACATGCTTGCGCGAGGGCCCTACACCGCTTATCTTAAACAGCGGATCAAAGGACCAGAAGGCCATCTGTCAAATCTCGAATCTGCAGAACTGCTCAGGGTGGCATCACAGGGGAACTTGAAGTGGGCCTGCCTGGCACATCTTTCAGAACAGAATAATAAGGCGTCTCTGGCTATTGCAACGCACCGGAAGATAGTACATCCCCTGCTTCCGCTTTATATTGCGAGCAGGTATACGACGTCGGATATCCTCAGCGTCTGAAGTAGCAACACTGCCTCTGCGCAGCGTATGGTATCAGGTTGCCATTTTTTTCAGAATACCGTAGCGTTTTAGAATGATCTCCCGGTGCTCATGCTCCTCTGCGGCGATACGGTCAAAGATGACTTTCAGTTCCGGATGGCCGCTATTATCAGCGATGTCCTTGTACATAAGATAGGCCTCATATTCCTTATCGATGGCAAGTTTCATTTTTGCAAACAGCTCTTGTTCATCCATCTGATCCTCCTTCGGGTTCCCGCTCTCAGTTTTCAATCGGCCGGCGGAGCGTTCCTGCTTTCTTCCCTTCTCTTTAAAAGGGCCTGAATGTCAAAGACTGAAGTCTGGCCCGGTGATGTATCACTGCCTTTGTGCCACCGCTGGCAGCGCGGCCTTCTTCTGCAGCAGCAACTGATTTTTCAGCTCACGTCTTTTATTGTTCAGATACTGTTCCTTCTCGAGTTCATGCAGCTGTCTTTTATGACGGTCTGTCAGATCATACCAGCGGCTGACACGTTTCTCGAACTGCTGGTCTGAAGGAAATTTCAGCGAATCGAGATACGATACAATTGCGCAGTAGTAGCGAACGACATTCCGTTCGACGGCACCCTTAATGCCGCCCACATAAGCAGGATTGCCGTGCTCATCAGTTCCGGCAATACTGAAGCCGACCTTGCTGCGGCCGATAGTCGCAAAATAACTTTTCATGGCTATGCGTCCCAGTGGTCCGTAGCCGAAGGTGTAGCTCAGATGGAGGAGTGTTTTGTCTCTGCCCAGGGGAATGATCTCGACATGAATTTTGTGGTCCTTCGTGCTAAGGGGACCTTCTGCCGCGATAAGCTGCAGGGCAAGATAGTCAGGCTGCTGCGACTTGACGCGGAAGACATAGTGGAGTTTGTGGGCCTCTTCAGGGGGCTGATAGTATTTGCGCCCGCTGTACAGGTTCAGATGCCATGAGCGATCGTTCATGACATAGGTACACGCCTTGTCATTGATATGAAGAAGTGCGATATCGCACCAGTTGGCAGGCATTTCAAGTGCCTGATATACGGCTCTGAAGGGATGCTCAACGATGCCGTATACATCAACGCCGGCGTTATAACCTTCCTCGTGAGATTCTACATAAAGCGGCATATTAAATACATTTTTGAGCAGCATTGGCTCTATTTCCTGATACCTTGTCCTCAAAGCACTAACAGTCAACAGCGTTGAATCATCGGCATGAGCAGGGCGAAGAGGGAAGAAGCAGAACAGTATAAGGATGCCGGTCTGAAGCGTCCGAATCTTCATGGCCCCGTCATTCCTCCCCTATCCATCGATCATGACGACACAGGTCATCATGGCGACCGCCCAGATAACGTCAGAAAGGGCAAGCTGAAATTCACAGGTCGAGTCGAAAAAGAGGTCAACGCGCGGCGGGAACTCCTCATCCTCAAGCCAGAGGATCATGGTGACCGGAACACGGGGCAGGGGGTGAAAGCGCAGATAGGCATCTCCGTACCCGGTGACGACCTCTGCGCCATATTCCCGGCCCTTGCGGATAAACCCCTCTCTGTCTTTAGCGAATTGTTCCGCGATCAGCTCAACCGGCAGCACATGAGTTCCTGTGGTGAATCTGTGGCCGCCCTTCACATCTACAGGGCGTATCAGCTTACCTGTTGGCGGGATGTCCTTGGCATTGGACATATACCAGAGCACTGCCATCCTGAAGAAATCATTTAACTTTCCGAGGAAGAGAGAACCGGCGTTTGAGGGACAGGCGATCAACATCTCGCACGGGTTTACCTGAAAGTCGATGCCATAAGACCTGAGAATATAGGCTTCAGTCTTATTGTCATAAGCAGTCCCGGTCCGTTTTGATACATCATCGCGGGAAAGGCCACAAACGAGTTCCCATGCCTTTTCCTCACCGTTCTGTATCTTTATCGGAACAAGGTCCATAAGATATTATAATGAATTTATAAGAAATTAGGATAAGAATAAATCAGCCGGAGGCTCTCTGTACCCCCGGCTGACCTGCTTAGCTGACTATGTCAGGAAGGAATTACGCTACGCAGCCTTGCACAGGAGATCAAGATGCCCCTGAAGATCGCGTGGCGCGACAATATTATCAGGCACCTTATGGCCGGACAGCGATGTGGCAATGATCCTCTTCATCAGGCTGTTTACGCAAAATTTGATCACATCGTCAGGCGACAGGTTTGCGGCATTGTCTATCACAAGGGGTTCTGTGTACCATGTCTCGTTGGTCGGCGCCATGCCGGCGCACTCGGAGGTTTTAAAGTTTTCTCTGGGGGTCGCACCTTTGGAAATGGCCAGCGTGCAAAGGTCGTATTTTACGAGTTGCAGACCGCTCAGCATCGGATTTGAGCCCAGTCCCAGGCGCCCGCGAAGCATGGGCATAAAGCGGGTGATGTTGACTCCCGAGCAATAGTGCAAGACGTCTTTGCTATCTTTTTTTTCGGGCTGAACAACAAAGTAAAAATAATCGGTGAAAAATTCAGACTGTTTCATTGCAGTTTCCTCCCTTATGTTGGTCTATATAGGACAACTTTACTCCTGTTTATGGGCCGTGTCAAGATTTATTTTGACGCACAGTTATTTCAGCAAAAACAAAAACGCAGTCTGCAATATATGCAGACCGCGTCAGGAAAAATAATTGGTTACGGCCGGTAGCGCAACGATAACTTTAATCGTTACTGATAAGCCTTATCCCGTTGCTCTCTATGGTAATTAGCCGTTCCTTATACAGAGAGCCTATGGCCTTCTTGTATGTCTTTTTGCTGACGCCGAACAGGTCGTATATGACCTCAGCCGGGCTTTTGTCCGTAACTGAGATAAAACCGCCCTGTTTCTTCAGTGCTGTAAGTATCGTTTCTGAAATACCGGCGATCTTTTCGTGGCCTGGCTTTTGAAGGCAAAGGTCTATCTTGTCGTCCTCCCGTATCTTCTTGACGTAGCCTGTTATCTTTTGCCCCTTTCGAAGGGGCTGAAATACCTCGTTCTTATACAAAAGGCCTGTGAGAGAGTTATTGATGATGGCCTCAAATCCAATCTCTGTCTTGTTGCTGACCAGCAACTCTACTTCCTGGCCTTCGCGAAGATCCACAGGAAGTCTGCCAAGGAATCTGCCCAGTTTTGAAGAAGCTACGATACGATTGCTTTTCTCGTCAAAAAAAATATATACGATATAGGATCTGCCTTCAAGCATTTTCTGCTTCTGTTCGCTAAACGGCACGAGCAGATCTTTCTTGAGGCCCCAATCGAGGAAGGCGCCGACCGGGGAGACAGACACGACCTTGAGCAGGGCGAACTCGCCCACCATGGCAAAGGGGATCTTTGTCGTGGCGACAAGCTGTCCCTCCGAATCATGATAAACAAAAACTTCGGGCATGTCTTCGCTTCCGTAATCGTTATCCGACAAGCTTCGCGGCATGAATATATCGCCCAGTTCTTTCCCGTCCAGCCAGACGCCGGTTTCGTTTTTCGAGTTCACTCTCAACCTGCTAATTTTTCCTATTGCTGTCATGTATTCATTGTCCTCGTCCCTCACGGTATTTCTTGATTGTTGTATGCCTGCTTCTTGCTGCACTGCCTAAGGCATTTTATTACGATTCGGATGATTTAGCCAGAAGAAAAATCAGACTTTGTATCTCTCCTGATTATCCGGTAAACTATGTGCAGGCTCGTGCCATGCTGATAAGCCTAAGGAGAAGCAATGAGACATAACCGGCTGGGCAGATCAGGCCTGCCTCAGAATAACGGCAGCGACAAGTCGGTGGAAGAGATTGTGAGGGAACTGAAACAGGCTGGTAAGGCTTCAGGCGATTATCGCGAGTTATCCCTTAAGATACATGGTCTCGTCTGCGCCAAGTGCGGCAGGGAGTTTGAAGAGAGGGAGCGACGGCTGCTGACGGTCCATCACAAAGACGGCAACCATAAGAATAACCCTTCTGACGGTTCAAACTGGGAGAATCTCTGTGTATATTGCCACGAGGATGAGCATAGCAGGGGCGTGCTTGCTGACTATCTGAAAGAGAAGGGCAGCAGACCAAAAGGCGTTTGACACATCTGACCCCTGCATTTCTGTAAGAAAAGGAGAGAAATTATGAGTATGTTACCGGAAGGTGAACAGCTGCGTAAGGCGGTGAAATGGATATCTGAGCAGAGGACTGACAACCCCGGGACCGCCCTGTTCAGCCTGATAGAAAAGGCCTGCCTGAAATTTGACCTGACGCCGAAGGATGGCGAATTTCTGATGCGGCATATGACTGAGCAGGACGCTGGATCATAAGCCGATGATCTTTCGCTGCATCCCTGCCGGACAGCTATCCTGCGGACAGGTATTGTCCTGATGACCGCACGGTGAATCCGACGAGCCTCGCACTCTTTATTATTTTCGCAGGGCTTTCGGTGCCCTTATTTTTTGCCCTGAAGCGGGCACTCCGCAACCGCAGAATCAGGGGGCTGACAGCAGTGCTGTTCCCTTCCAAATGGGAGGAGATACTGTTAAAAAACCTTGCGTTATACCGTCACCTTCCCGCTGAACTGCGGGAGCAGCTCCGTAACGATATCAAGATCTTTCTGTCTGAAAAGCGGTTCGAGGGCCTGGGCGGCCTCGAAATGACTGATGAGATACGCGTTACGATTGCCGGAGAGGCCTGCCTGCTTCTTCTAAACAGAGAGAACCGTGACTACCCCGGGCTAATCTCCATTCTTGTTTATCCAACTGCCTATGTGGCTGAAGAGACCAGGCATATCGGCGGAGGAGTGTACGCGGAGGGGCCATCAGTAAGGCTGGGAGAATCGTGGCAGCATGGATCGGTCGTCCTTGCATGGGACAATGTGAGGCAGGGGGGAATGAATGCGGAAGACGGCCATAATGTCGTAATTCATGAGTTTGCGCATCAGCTCGACCAGGAAGACGGCGCTGCTGATGGAGCCCCGATATTAGGGAAGAATTCCAGCTATGCGGTCTGGGCCCATATCATGAGCGAAGAATATGAACGTTTGAGATTCGGCAGCAGGCATCACAAAAAGCATGTCCTTGACGATTATGGCGCAACAAACCCGGCCGAGTTCTTTGCAGTTGCAACATAGGCGTTTTTCGAAAAACCCCGGCAGCTCCGGAAAAAGTCCCCGTACCTGTATGCTGAACTCGCTGAGTTCTACAATCTTGATCCAGGCGAGTGGGTTAAGGACAGGCCTGATCCGGAGGCATTATGAAAGCGTGGCCGAGAGTGTTTCCGGGACCTGGATTCTTGAACAACCCGGCGTGATTGTGATATCTTTTTGTTCACACCCCCTTGTGGGGTGGTAAGCAAAAAATCCATTTTCCAAGGTGCGTATGTCATACAAAGCGTGGTTTCAATGCATCAATCCCCACTGTAACGAGCGATATCCGCTCAATACCATTATCTACCGTTGCAGACGCTGTAATTCGCTTCTTGAAGTGCAGCACGACATGCAGGCCCTCGGCAGCAGGAGCGCGGGGCAATGGAAGAAGCTGTTTGAGGACCGGTACAAGTCCACTGAATGGCCCTATGGTTCCGGAATCTGGGGCAAGAAGGAGTGGGTCCTTCCCGAGCTTAGTAATGACAATATCGTTTCGTTGTACGAAGGCGGCACGAACCTGTTCTGGGCCGAGCGGTTCGGCAAGATGGTCGGTATCGACAACCTCTGGATAAAGCTCTGCGGCAACTCCCACAGCGGTTCTTTTAAGGACCTTGGCATGACCGTGCTCGTCTCGATGGTTAAGCAGATGATCAGCGAGGGTGCGCCTATACAGGCAGTTGCCTGTGCGTCTACCGGCGATACCTCGGCTGCGCTGGCTGTGTACTGCGCTGCTGCAGGCATTCAGTCGGTCGTACTTCTGCCTAAAGGCAGGATCTCTATTGCACAGCTTGTCCAGCCGATTGCAAATGGGGCACTGGTACTGCAGCTTGACACGGATTTTGACGGATGCATGGCAGTGGTCAGGGAGATAACAAAGGATGAAACGATATACCTTGCCAATTCGATGAACTCGCTCCGCATAGAGGGGCAGAAGACCGTAGGTATCGAAATTGTTCAGCAGTTCGATTGGGAAGTCCCTGATGTAATTGTTATCCCCGGCGGCAATCTCGGCAATGTCTCTGCGCTGGGCAGCGGACTGCTGATGATGCGCGACCTTGGGCTGATCACGAAACTGCCCCGCATTGTGGTTGCTCAGGCTGAACGTGCAAACCCGCTCTACCGGTCGTATCTGAAAAACTTCGAGTCCTTCGAGCCGATACAGGCCCAGAAGACCCTGGCAAGCGCCATACAGATCGGTAATCCGGTCAGCATCGAAAAAGCGATCCGTACGCTCAGGCAGTTCGATGGCATTGTGGTGGACGCGACTGAACAGGAGCTTGCCGATGCCGTTGCTCTGGGCGACATGACCGGCATGTTCAACTGTCCCCATACCGGCGTTGCGCTTGCAGGCCTGATCAAACTGCTCAAGGCGGGCAAGATAGACCGATCAGAGCATGTGGTGGTCATCTCCACGGCGCATGGCCTGAAGTTTACAGACTTCAAGGTTGCCTATCATGAGGGAACGCTGGAGTTTCCCTGCCGTTTTTCGAACAAACCGATAGAATTGCCGCCAACGGTCGGTGCGGTCAAAGAAGCACTTCAACACGCACTTAAGAAGAGGAGAGAGATAGATGCCTAACGACTCGTCAAACGCAAAGAACTGGAAGCCTGCCACTCTTGCCATCCACGGCAAAGGAAGACTTCCGAAGGCCCATCATGCAGTTTCCACGCCGATTATGCATACGTCCAATTATTATTTTGACACTGCGGACGAGGTTGAAGACTTCATGCGTGAAAAGGGCCAGGGCAGGGTGATCCGTGAGCATGAATACGCCCGGTACGGTAACCCCACCCAGCAGGAGTTCGAACGCAAGCTTGCCGCAATAGAAGGGGCCGAGCGCGCGGTGCTCTATGCATCAGGCATGGCTGCCGTGCTGCTGACCATCATGACCTTTATGAAACCGAAGGGACATATCATATTTACCGGAGACTGTTATCGCCAGACGCGTGATTTTGCGATTAACTTCCTCGGGAAGTTCGGCATTGAGTATTCCATTGTTGAGCCGACTGCCGAGGATATCGAAAAGGCGATCAAACCCGAAACCAACATTATTTTTACCGAGTCACCGACCAATCCCTATCTGCGGGTGCTTGACATACCGGCTATCGTAAAGGTTGCAAAAGCCCGCAGCATACTGACGATCATTGATGCTACACTTGCCACACCCTATAACATTAAACCGATAGAGCTTGGTGTTGACGTGGTCATCCACTCGGCAACCAAGTACCTTGGCGGTCATAACGATCTCATGGCAGGGGTGGCGCTTGGTTCTACTGCCCTGATGACCGACCTCTATAAAATGCAGCGCATGATGGGAGCAACGCCGGGGCCCTTGACCTGCTTTCTCCTTGAGCGGGGGCTCAAGACCTTCGGCATGCGCATGGAGCACCACAACAAGGCCGGGCTTGCTGTTGCCCGGATGCTGGAGGCGCATCCAAAGATCGAAAAGGTGTGGTACCCTGCGCTTGCATCGCATCCGGACCATACGATCGGCATGGAGCAGATGCAGGGCTTCGGCAGCGTCATCAGTTTTCTTGTTAAAGGCGGCAACGCTGAAACACGCAAGTTCATCGATGCCCTGGAGCTTTTCCTGATAACGCCGAGCTTGGGCGGCAGCGAGAGCCTTGTTACGCAGATGTGGGCCATGTCTTTCTTCGACTATTCAGAAAAATACCGTCAGGATATCGGCATGGTGGACAACCTGGTCCGCCTGGCGCTCGGCCTTGAGGATGTGGACGATCTTATCGCTGATCTGCAGCAGGCCCTCGACAAAATATAATGCCCCGGGCAGGGATTCGTTATTCTCCTTGTTGCGTAATCCCGGCTTAAAATTTGATTAAGTCAGATCTGGTGATGGTCACCTGGCCGGAGACCCGGGGTGCATTGGAAAGATGCCAGACCGTGTACTGCTCCGGGTAAAGGGTTTCGGCCGACAGGCCGTCTACAGGAACGATCACCTTCATGCCCCGCAGCGCCGCGCTGCTTGCCGTGTAGAGGACCGCTCCATGGGCTGCTGTGCCGGCAACGATCACCGTCTGTATCTTCTTTTCCTTCAGCAGCTTCTCAAGATCAGTTCCCAGAAATTTGTCAGGTCCTGATGTCACTGCCTGCTCTCCCGGCTGCGGAACAAGGTCAGGTGCGATATCGGCTGGTGTGGCACCGGCAGACAGACTGTAGATAACGCTGACTCCTCTGGTACGTGCCCTGTCGAGGAGCTGCTTTACCTTTGGTACCGAGGTGATGCAGCGGGGACGCCGCTGCTCATTGCAGGTCTGTTTGTTGAAATCAAGGAGAAGCAGGGCGGTTGTTTTTGGGTCAAGGCTGACCGGTTGTATTTCGGGCGCCGGCGGAACCTTCACGGTATTCCATTCATCGGTAACGGGCTGGCCGGAGGCTGCAGCATGCAGAGCGATCAATGTCATAACAGAAATCATGCCTTGAATCATGGCTTGGCGGATTGAGCCCATTCCTTCAGTTTTCATAATACCTCCCTTGTCGTTATCAGAATAGTGCAGAAGAGAAATCCATGCGTATTATCTGAGCCGGCTCAATTAATTAGGCTGCCTTCAGGTCCGGAAAAAGCAGTGCAACCGATGTGCCCGTCTCTTCCGAGCTCTCGATCCGGATGAGACCTCCTTCTTCCTCCACGATGCTCTTGGCTATCGGCAGTCCGAGCCCTGTCCCTGTCTGAGACCTTCTGGTCAGGAAAAAAGGTTCGAAGACCTTTCCTATCTTTTCCGCTGGTATGCCCTCTCCAGTGTCCCGGATTTTGATGCTGATATAGGGGGCTCCCCTTACCATCTCGCGACCAGTCATAAGAGACAATGTGCCGCCCCGCGGCATCGCATCAAGGGCGTTTGCAATGATCCGCTCGATCGCCTCCCGGACCTGTTCTTTGTCCACGCGGATCACCGGGACGTCTTCGTATATTTTTTGTATGGTAATGGACTGTCTGCGACATCGCTCTTCCCATGTCTTCAATGCTTCTTCGGCAATGCGGCGAATGTCATGGTCTTCCAGAAGGGGACTCCTGGTGCGCGAAAAGGCCAGGACGTCACGAAGAATGCCTTCCAGTCTGCTTACCTCTTCGATGATATACTCCGCATACTTCCTCTCTTTTTCGCTGTCCGCTATTTTCTGGAGCCTCCGCGCAAAGCCGCCTACAGCGGTAAGCGGGTTTCTGATTTCGTCGGCAACGTTTGCGGCGATCCTGCCAAGTGCAGAGAGTTTTTCAACTTCCGCAAGCTCTTCCCTGAGACGTTGTTTTTCGTCTTCCACCTTTTTCCGTTCGGTAATGTCCCTGATTGCGCCTACTGCAACAATCCCTCCTTCAGTCTCCAGCGGGCTCAGGCTGATATCTGCAGGAAATTCTGCTCCGTCCTTTCTTAGTCCGTATATCGTCAGATTCGTGCCCATAGGCCTGACCCGCGGCTCTTCAAAATAGCGGACCACATTTTCACGATGACTGCCCCGATACCGCTCAGGGATGAGAAAGTCGAGGTCCCGGCCGATCAGCTCATCCTCTGCATATCCGAAGAGTGCAGCGAGCTGGGCGTTCAGGAGAACGATCTTTGCATCCCTGCTCACAAAGACCATGGCATCAGGAGCAGACTGGAGTAGCTGTTCATACCGTCTCTGAACATTCAGAAACTCGGCGTGACACTGTTCCAACTCATGGGACCTCTGCCGCATCTCGGCCAGATTCTTTTCCAGTTCCTCTCGGGGCTTATAGCGTTCCATCGTAAAACCTCTCCTGCCATATTCTTGTTGCTGAATTCTGACCAAACTGGTTCATACCGCAACGAGGCCTGCTGTGCCGCCTGTTACAGATCGGTCAGCCGGTAACCGAGCTTCTCGATATTCTCTCTCGTGATCCTGAGGAGGTCTTCTTCCGGAATCTCAGTCTCGTCAAAGGTGAGAACTACCGAACCTTCTTCGGCTGAAATTGATTCGACACCTTTCATCCTGCCGATGAAATGCATCAGTGCCAGAGAGCACTCCGAGCAGAATTCTTTTTGTACTTTGATATGCGACGTCTTCATGGTGCCAGTATATCATATTCGCAAAACTGCAAACAGATCTGCTTCATTTGCAGAGTTGCAAAGGATATCTGCAGAAGAATCCTTTAAAAACAAGCCATCTAAAGTTGGCATGAAGTCTGCAAGGTATATTACAAGATCAAAACCAAAAAGTAGGCGCTTCTAAGCGAAAGGAGAATAAGAAAATGAAAACCAACGGAATGAAGAAAATGGGATTATACATCGGAGCAGGAGCAGGTCTCATGCTGTTTGCCGTAGCAGGGTTGCTTCCAGGTTCAGTGATCGGCGGGATGATCGGCATCAATATAGCAGGCAGCCTCTTTGGGCTACCTCTTGAGGCCACCATGCTTGCAAGACTTATCGTAGCAGCCTCGATGATCCTTGGCGTGTGCATGTCGGGTGCGGTAATTGTAACGGCAACCTCATCCCTTGGCTGGCTTATGGGAAATGTGGCCGAGACGTTAATGTCAGGCAGGGCAGTCGCAGCTGAAGCAGGCAGCAGATAGTCATAACCAACTAATAAAATTCGGCATAAAGGAGAACGACAATGAAAGCAAGAAAAGAGATGGTAGCGATGGGAACGAAGATCGGGGCAGCACTGGGCGGGATCGCATTTCTGGTATTTGGAGCACTTCCCGGATTTTTCTTTGGCAGCTACGGGACACTGCTGGTGCTTAAGCACCTTATGGGCGGCCCTGTTGAGCCGACGGTGATTGTAAGGATGGCCGTAGCCGTAGGAACACTTCTTGGCGTAGTCTGCATCGGGTCAGTGAGTATCGTGCTTGGGTCGGTCATCGGCACAGGGATTGGGTATGCGATAGAGGCAGTATCCTCGCCTGTAACAGCGAAAGAGACATCCGAGGCAGCAGCAAAGAGCAACTAACAACAAAGTAAAAGATAGCGCACGCAGAAAAAGGGGAGACCATAAGTCTCCTCTTTGCTTTTGTACTATCCCGATGTTTAACGTGACGTTTTCAGGCGGGATGAAATCTTTTTTGTAGTCAAAGGGTTATTTGACTCAAGGCACTATATTTGATACGATTTCCTGTGTAATCTGGCACAGAAAAGGAGAAAGTGATGGTTACCAAAAAAGCAGTGAAGAAGGCAGTAAAGAAAGTGGTAAAGAATGTTGTGAAGGCCGAAAAGAAGATCGTTAAAAAGACGGTAAAGAAGGCAAAGGCAATTGAAAAGAAGGTCGAGAAAAAAGTTGCTTCCGCTGTGAAGACGGTCAAGAAAAAGATCAGTAAGTAGCTCAAAAAAAAACGGTATATCATGAAGCACGGGAAGTTGTGTCTGAGAGTAGTGGAATACATTTGCCGGGAGGATGGAGCATGAACCTTAAGAAACTGATCATGATCGCAGTAGTTATGGCTGCTCTTATTAGTGCAGCGCAGATTGCAACTGCAGCCGAAGAAGGAGCCGCTTTCAATGCCTTGGTCGGCATCAGGGAGAACCTGCTTGCAAATGTCGGGAAGCGGGTTTCTGTCAGGATTACGACGGGTGACGCGATTGAAGGTACGGTTGTCAAGGTTGGCGATCAGGCGGTGCAGCTTGCCAAACTTTCGGGCCGTGACTTTTATGACGCGATCATCCGCATCGACAGGATCGAGGCGATCATCTTCAAGGCCCGTTAATAGACCTCTTTTGGTGCAGGATGGCTGATTTTACCTCGGAACAGATGTCCTGATCGCATCGTTATGTCACATTCCAACGGTTCAATAAAGGCGATTATGTATGCCCTGGGCGCAAACGGGGGCATTGCTTTGGCAAAGGGTGCTGCTGCGTGGCATACGGGCTCCGGGGCGATGCTGGCAGAGGCTGTGCATTCCTTTGCGGACTGTGCCAACCAGATACTGCTTCTTGTCGGTCTTAAACGGGCCAAGCGGCCCTGTAATGAAGACCACCCCCTCGGCTACGGCAAAGCGATCTACTTCTGGTCTTTTATCGTTGCCGTTATGCTCTTCAGCATGGGAGGCATCTTCTCCATCTATGAGGGTATTCACAAGATGCTCCATCCGGAAATGCCCGAATCTCCCTGGATTGCAGTGGCGGTCCTTGTCGTCTCGATCGGCCTTGAGATGGGGTCGCTGAAGGGCGCGCTTGTGGAGGTGCGAAAGGTTCAGGGCAACCGGTCATTCCTGAACTGGTTCAGAAGCAGCCGTCAAAGTGAGTTGATCGTTGTCACAGGAGAGGATATTGCCGCTCTTTTCGGCCTCTTCTTTGCGCTGATGGCAGTCCTTGCTACAATCGTTACCGCCAACCCGCTCTTTGATGCCATCGGCACGGTTGCGATCGGCGCAGTCCTTATCCTTGTGGCCGTAGCTGTCGGCATTGAGGTAAAGAGCCTGTTGATCGGTGAGAGCGCCGATCCTGAGACCGTTGCCGCCCTGCGGGAGTTTTTGTCGAAGAGGCCTGAGGTCGGAGAAGTATACAGCCTTATCACGCTGCAACTCGGCGTGGAACTGATGGTTTCGGCAAAAGTAAAGATGAAGGAGATGGGCACGGCCTTACAGATGATCGAGGATATTAACAGGGTGGAGTCGGCCCTGAGGGGCGCGTTCCCCCAGATACGGTGGATCTTCTTCGAACCTGATATAAAGGATTAGAACCCTTTGCCGGCTCTGCAGGCCTGTCGAATGGGCCTGCCTGCTCAATATATTTCAGAGATACACAATCTTGTCTGACAGTCCTGTCAGGTTTTCGCAGCTCCCTTCCCTTATTGCAAAGGTATTTTCTATGCCGACAGCCCCTTTTCCCGGAAAGAGAAATTTCGGTTCAACGGCGATGGTCTGACCTGATAGAAGCGGCGCCCTGAACTTGGGCGCAAGAACAGGCAGTTCGTCCAGTTCGAGACCAACGCCATGTCCGACAAACTTTGCCAGTTCACCGGGATGGCCCATGAAATGCTCTGCCAGTCCTGCATCAGCCGCCATGTTTGCAGCACCGGAGAATAGCTCTTCACCTATCTGGCCAGGCAGAAGCCGCTCTTTGATCCATGCCTGAATTTCGAGCGAGATGGAAAAGGCGTTTTCAAGCGTCCGATCGAGCCTGCCAAAGCAGAAGATGCGGGTCATATCAACGATATACCCGTTATAAAAGCCCCCGTAATCCACCACAATCGGAAGGTCTGCCCTGATCGGGTCAGTCGAGGGACCATACGGCGCTGCCGTCCAGTGGCCCCTGCCGGTGATCGGGCCGTCAAAGCAGCCGCTTACCGCAGCATTCTCACCGCTGACCGCAATGCCCGTAATCTCCTGATTAAAGCCACGTATACGAAGATAGCCTCCGATGCCCTGTTTCCGGAGGCGGTATTCAAACTCCGCAGCAAGGTCAATCTCCCTGATGCCGGGCTTAAGGAATTCGGGAATGGTGCTGAATGCCTCGGCAAGCAGCTGACCGCTTATCCGCATCTGATCCAGTTCCCATGCGGATTTTATTGAGCGCAGGTCGCGGTTGATCGGCGAGATGGCGCGAAATTCGCAATTGTCGAGCAGATTTCGGTAAAAATTGAAGTGCTGCATAGGCAGGACGTCATAGGTGAGCCCTATGGTCTTTACGCTGCTGCCGAAGACATCAGGCAGATCGCGGCTGGAGGGGAAGGGCCGGACATCCCTGACAGCACTTTCCCGGACTGCCCTGCTGTAACTTTTTCTGACGAGCAGGACAGGATCACCTTCGACCGGAATCCAGAGGACGCTGTTCTGCCGTGTTCCGGAAAAATAGAAGACATCGACTGCATAATGAAAGAGCGCGCCGTCAAGTCCGGCCTCTGCAATCCTTTTTCTAAGACTGACAAGCCTCAGCTCAATTTCAAGTTCTGGTGTCATATCCGGATTATTATACGAAAAGTACGTCTGTTATGCTCAGGCCCTCGGTGAGAGTCCGGCTATAAAGGTCTGCAGTTCTTCAGGCGCAAGCGGTCTGCCGGGATGTTTCATTTCAGGGCAGCAGGAAACGATGATCTTTTCAAAGAGATCCTCGGTGCAGAGAGCGATTATGCCGGCTGGCAGGGAGGCAGGAGCATCTTCAACAAGCAGAATCTCCGAATACCAGGCTTCCTGCGTGGGAGCGATGCCGGAGCAGTCCCTGCCACGGATTAATCTGGGCCGTGCGCCATGGGATATGGCCAGGCGGCTGACATTGTGTTTGAGGAGCTGCAGGCCGCGGATTACAGGATTGGAGCTAAGCCCGTGGCGGCCACGTGTAAGCGTTGAAAAACGCGTTATGTTGACTCCTGAGCAATAGACCCAGGCATTGCTGCCGCGTTCCGGTGCCTGGCGGACAACAAAATAGAGATAGTCGTTTATATATTCGTATTTCTTCAGTGGGCCGGTCATTATCTCTGACTCCTGTCTATGAGTGCCTGAACCGGTTTGAGCCCGTAAGGACTGCCCTGCTCTATAGCGGTAAGCACAGTCCCTCCGCCGGTAAAGAAATAGTAGTTTGCATTATCCATAACAGAGAGGTAAAGCCCCGGACAGAGGTCCTTGAATTCCTGAAGCGTATCGCCGCCGCCATACATCTTCAGGGCTGAACTGTTTCTGTCTATGGTCTGATCAAGGGCCTGTGAGCCTGCAGAGAAATGGGGAGTAAAGCCCATGACCGCATTGACGAAGATCGTCCTGGCTGAAGCGATAACCGAAGCGGCAGCAGGGTCTTCAAATGATGCGGGATCGATATCGAGAATATATCCGAATGAATCGCCGGCGCTGAAGTCCTTTATCGATATGGTCCGGTATCTGCCCTCTGTGCGAGATTCGAGGATGTCAGACTCGACGAGGTGAGGGAGTTCCACGATCTTTTTTCTGACCTTATCTTTTTCAACCAGTTCCTTTGCGAGTGCGATGTCCTCATCAAGTACACCTTTTATTTTTACCCCATACTTTGCGCAGAGATAGGTGTTATAGATGACGCCTCCGAGGATGAGATGGTCAACCTTTTCATAAATGGCAGAGAGCGGCCCGATCTTTGTATCGTATTTTGACCCTGCCACAACCGCAAGGAACGGCCTTTCCGGGGAGAGAACCCTGTCAAGATTCAGGATCTCCTGCTGCATCAGAAAACCGGCATAGGAGGGGAGATGGTTGGTGATCGTATAGGTCGATGCGTGCGGCTGCCACGATCCGAAGGCGTCGTTTACATAAATATCGGCAAGACCGGCAAGCTGAAGTGCAAAAGTCTCTGCTGCTCCTCCCTTGGCCTCTTCGCCCTGGAACCAGCGCGTATTCGGCAGATAGATACCGCCGAGTCTTCTTTCCTTCAGTTCCCTGATCGCAAGATTGATCGATGTGTCGATGCCGGTAATCCCTTTCTCAGGATCAGCAGAAATTCTGGGAATGTGGATCTTCGTATGCAGTTTCTGCTCAAGATACTGCACAATCGGTTCTACGGATTCCTCAGGCCTGCAGACGATGGCCCCTGATTTTTTGTCCCGCGGCCTTCCGACATGGGTCATCATAATTGGCCTGCCTCCCCGCTCTACGATATGAAACAGGGTGCCGATCGTCCTGTCGATTCTGAAGGGGTCGCGTATCTCGCCGTTTTTAACTACGTTATGATCGAAGCGGACCAGAACGATCTTTCCGTTGAGGTCCGCCTCCTGTATCAGGGGCAGCCTGCGCTCTTTCTGAGTATTGATCATGGTTACCTCATGGATTGGAATTCAGAGAAAAATCATTCCGTCTTCGTTAAAGTGTATTGTTTCAAATGTCACATGTCAAACAGATTGCGCATCTTTATCCGTGGCCGTCCTTTATGAGGCCTTCTTCTATCTGCGAGATAATGCCATGCAGCATGCGCGCCTCCCGCTCGGTAATCCCGGTTCTGGCCATGAGCCGCTTCAGGTTCGTCATAATATATTCCTCTCCATATCGGATGCCCTTGGCCTTATACCCCGCCAATTTCATGATCTTTCGGAGCCTTTCAAAAAGACCGCCGAACTTTTCGCTGCTGATGACGGCAGGTGCGGGTGCCATTGAGTGGTCTCCGCTGGAAAGTTCATAGGCAATGAGAAGAACCGCCTGGGCGAGATTGAAAGAAGGATGTTCAGGGGAGGAAGGGATTCTGATCATGAAGGAGCATGCCGAGCTTTCTTCGTTGGTGAGCCCCCTGTCTTCTCTTCCGAAGAGCAGCGCAATGCGGTTATGTTTAGAAAGACTCCTGATTTTTGACGCCGCATCGCGAACAGGATATACCAGGCCGCGTTTCTTTCCGGGTCTTCGCGTAGTGCCGATGACTACGGATTTTTCACATAAGGCAGTTGCCAGCTCGGAATGGACTTTAGCGCGGGCGAGGATGTCTTCTGCTCCGTGGGCAAACCAGCCGGCTTCTTCAGAAGGGAATTTCCCCGGCCTGATCAGTTCGAGTCGTGAGAACCCCAGATTTTTCAGGGCACGGGCAGAAGCACCGATATTTCCGCTCTCCATCGTCTCGACAAGCACGAAGGAGACATTCTCTTTCCAGTTCTTCATAAGACTATTCCGCCTTGTTATGATGCTTCCTGTTGAATCGCTTCCAAAACAGCCCATTGTTCATACGCTGCCGTGATATCTTTCTCAAGCTCCTCTATACGCGCTTTGGCCGCAGCTATTGTGGCGCCGTCCTGCCGGTAGAAGTCAGGATCAGCAAGCGACGCATAGATCATGTCGCGCTCCTTTTCCAGAGATTCTATCCTGCCGGGCAATTCCTCAAGGTCCTTCTTCTCCCTGAAGGTCAGGGTGCGCTGCCGCTCCATACGGGGCCGGGGTTTTCCTGCTCCGGCTGCCTTATCCTGCCTCGCGGATTTATCTGCCTGCTCCGGCAAAACCGTTTTGCGTTGGCGCAGCCAGTCATCATATCCTCCGACGTATTCTGCGACAATCCCATCGCCTTCAAAGACGATAGTGCTGGTCACCACATTATTCAGAAATTCCCGGTCATGGCTTACGATGAGGACCGTTCCCTCGTATTCCACCAGCATTTCCTCAAGAAGGTCCAGCGTATCCATGTCAAGATCATTGGTCGGCTCGTCCATAACGAGCAGATTCGATGGTTTGGTAAAGAGTTTGGCCAAAAGGGCGCGGTTCCTCTCCCCTCCTGAGAGTACTTTTACCGGCGAGCGCGCACGCTCCGGGGGAAAGAGGAAATCTTCCAGATACCCTATGATGTGGCGCGACATTCCGTTGACCGTCACATGTTCGAACCCATCGCCGACATTTTCGATGACGGATTTAGTGTTATCGAGCTGGAGACGATGCTGATCGAAATAGGCGATCTGAAGATTGGTCCCTGTGCGCACAGAGCCGTTAAGGGGTTCTAAAGAGCCGAGCAGGATCTTGAGCAGTGTGGTTTTGCCTGCACCGTTTGGACCGATGATGCCGATCTTATCCCCTCGCAGAATTGTTGTTGAAAAATCGCGGATCAGTGCCCGGCCCTCATAGGCATGGGTTATCTTTTTTGCCTCGATGACCTGCCTGCCTGACCGTTCAGCCTCGTTCAGTTTCATGCTGGCGCTGCCGGTCAGTTCCCGCCTGGCTTGGCGCTGTTTCCTGAGTTCCTTTAATGCCCTGACACGTCCTTCGTTGCGTGTGCGGCGCGCCTTGATCCCCTGACGTATCCAGGCTTCTTCCTGGCTGAGTTTTTTGTCGAAGAGTGCACTGTGGGTCGCTTCGGCATCGAGTTCTGCCCGTCTTCTTTCGAGATAGGTTTGATAATCGCCCGGCCAATCAGTCAGCCGGCCGCGGTCCAGCTCGATGATGCGTGTGGCCAAGGTCTGCAGAAATCTGCGGTCATGCGTTATAAAGAGAATGGCCCCCTTAAACCCAAGAAGAAACTCTTCGAGCCAGCTGATCGATTCGATATCGAGGTGGTTGGTCGGCTCGTCCAGCAGCAGAAGATCGGGCTCATTCACCAGCGCCTGTGCAAGAAGGACCTTTCTCTTATACCCGCCGGAAAGATCTGCCACCGAGGCATCAGGGTCCAGTCCGAGGCGCGATAGGACCGTATCTACCCTCTGCTGCATCTGCCACCCGCCTGATGACTCTATCTGATGCTGTATGCGTTCGAGCTCAGCGATCAGGTCTGTGGTATCGTGACCGTGACTGAGGCGGCTGCTGACCGCGTGGTATTGAGAAAGCAGTCCGACCATACTGCCGAGGCCCTCAGAGACAACGTCGAAGACGGTCCCTGAGAGATGCTGCGGGACTTCCTGGTCGAGCGATGTTATCCGAACGCCCTGTTGCCTGATGACCTCTCCGCTGTCAGGGGTCATCTCATTGCCGATGATCTTCAGCAGCGTCGATTTCCCCGCACCGTTTCTGCCGACCAGACATACCCGTTCTCCGCGTTCGATCTGAAGGGTAACGCCATCGATGAGTTCAGGGCCGCCAAAGGCGACCCGTACATCCTGTATACTTACGATTGCCACAATTTCACCTCATAGGGATCTTCTTATTCATGTATTATAGCGGAACAGCGCGTCTGACTGACGATAGTGCCGGTGCCTGACGAAGCAGAATGTCCTTTACTAATGGTATGCAGGTGTGTTACTGTAATAACAGAATTTCTGAAGTTTTTGCCGTTTATTAAACCACAAAGACTTTTTGACTTTGTGGCTTTTTTTTTGCTGCGACCTTCTGAGATTTGAGTTTAAAAAAAGGAGGTATAACAAATGGCTAATGGAACAGTAAAGTGGTTCAATGATTATGCCGCAAAGATGGAATTAAAAAAGCAGAATAATATTGCTGCTGGTTTGGTTTCAGAGCGGTTTCCCGCAGTAACCGGCATGGTAATTCATATGACCTACTATCGCAAAGCTGCAATTCCTCTGCTAATGGTGCGTACGCTTAATATCTTTCCTACCTCTTTTGCCTATTTCAAGATGGACTGCATGATCAAAGGCTGCAGCGGAGGCGGATTTGATCTGACCTCTGTGGTTGCCGGTATGGTCAAATCGAAGAAGAAGGAAGGGAAGGGTACCATTACCTGCGGCGGCAAGATTGATATGATCGAGCCTGGTCATGCGAGCATTGTCTATGAAGCTGCCATACGGTACAAAAAATCCCCGAAGGACAATTCTTAGCCACCTCTGAGAGGGGGCCGTCTTTGTCATCCGGGGAATATCCATATCTGCTGCAATCTGCTTTTCCCCGATATTCTGACCGACCACCGCTGCAAGACATTTAAGCCGCGGGGTTGAAGCAATAAATGGCTGGTCTCTATAGAGCCCCTTTATTGTTAATCTGTGTGTCAACGGATTCATAGACCATTTTTGAAACAGTCTTGATAATAGCAGCCTGCTTTTCCATATTATAACCGCGAGTCAGGATGCCGAGTATATATGGCCCTTTCGGGTGATACACGATTCCGAATTCGTGGAGTTGGAGAACCCCTGGATTTTTTGAGTCAGAAAATTCACCAAATTTTGATGCCAGTCTGGTCCCTTCAGGAAGTCCTGCCGCAATTCCTTTGGGGAAGTCCTGAAAACTCATCAGTTGCAATGCTTTTTCTGACATTTCCCTGCTCAGAAAAGATGCGTTATAGAGGATACGCAAAAAACCGGAATACGTATGGACGGTAATTACATCTTGCCCCTCAGAGTCTTTCTCGTTTGCCACGTCCATGTTGTCAAGAATAAAGTCATATTCCTCAGGCGTCACACTGCGATGCAGCAACCATAATGCTCTGTTGTCGGAGTAATACATCATGTAACGGAGAAGGTCTTCAACCGTATACCTGACGCCAGCTTCGAGTGTCTTTGCCGGTTTAATTCCCTGAGGCGGGCCGGCATACATCTTTTCATCAAAAGTTAGTCTGCTCTCAAGAACAGCAGGGTCTTTCTCTGCCCGTTTGAGCCAAGCCAGCATAATGGGTAATTTCATCATGCTGGCCGGGTTATATTTGACATTTTCATTGATACCAAACCATGGACCTTCTGATAAATCACGAAAATAAACAGACAGCTCCCGGACTTGCCCTGAAGCGATCTGCTGTTCAGCATAATTTGCAATCTTGCCTTTGAACGGGATCGGTTGACGCCTGACATCATATCCTTCAGGAAGTTCAACATCAGTCAACGGGCTAATGAATTTAAAACCATGCAGTCTTACAAGTCTTTCTTTTGTAGTGCTGAAGCGTGGAGTAATCAAATTGTTTGCCTGCCAGCCAATACCGATCAATAAAGCCGGTACCACCAGGAAACGAAATATTTTCATGACTGTTGGCCTGTTCATAACGATCCGCTATTCATCCTCAAAATTATTCCAGATATCCTCGGTAAAGCCAAGGTCCATCGCGGCTCTCTGTTCCTGAGAACTCAAGTCTTTCCAGGCTTTATCTGCACTTGTAGGCGCTTCGTTTCTGTCCCATTTAGCCTGTTGCCAGCCCAGAAGGGTCCAGAGTTCCTTTTCTTTGCTGCTCAGATCTGCCCACGACAATTTTTCCCAGATACCCGGATTGCCATTCATGCTCCGAACGTCCATAGTTGCCTCCCTTACCATCCTGCCAAGAATTTTGCATGAAGATATCTTCGCGACGCCAGCTTTTTGCTGACTGACTGTCTGGAGATACATCGTCATACGTAAGAGTTATTTTATCATCTTCCGTATCTTGAATATATGCTTTGATGTTTCATATCTCCAACGAAAAAACAATGTGAGGAAGCGATAGTCTGGATCGTCTTGTCAGCCCGTTGCCTGGAACCCTTTATGAAAAACAACGATGCCTTTTGGAACCTTTTCGGTAAAGGGCAATGCAAAGAAAACTTCTTGAGGGACTCCCTCGTATACCAATTCCGGGAAGTTCCGGAAACCTAACCGCTTATAATAGTTCGGATGACCCACAAGAACGCAACCCTGGCCGCCCAACTTTTTAAGTAAAGACAAGCCTTCACGGATAAGTGATTTGCCGATTCCTTTATTTTGATACTCCGGCGATACAGAAACCGGGCCGAGGCCATACCAGCCTATTGCCCCGTCAGATATTGTTACGGGTGAAAAAGCAATATGGCCAACCACCTGTCCATCAATCTCCGCGACCAGTGAAATTGTCAGTGCATTGGCATCACGTAAGGCATTAATTATGAACTGTTCTGTATGATTGCTGATTGCAAGATTCCTGAAGGCGGCAATGGTCACTTTCGCTATTGCTTCAATATCTGAACTTGTTTCATCCCTTATGATCATGTTAATTCCTTATGCGAACAGGTTATTTATCTTAATCCGTTCTGCAGCAGAGACAGACCTATATTTTAGGATTCCAGAAATCTGAATTGAGCGTTACTTCTTTTAATCTCTGAAAAAATAATGGCGCATATTCCGCGGCAGAAGAGACGTAATGACCACTCATTTTAGCACTGTGACGGGGTGTGCTCATAATGGCCATGACGGCCGAGAGGGGAAGAATTGCCTCTTCGGTTCCTGCACGAAAGCCTGACCAGTTTTTTACATGATCTTCCGACCGGAAGAGATGGATGCGACTTCATGTGAAAGGCCAGTTTTTTGCCCATTGGCTCAAGGGAATATCAATGTATCCATGGATGTTGACAGGGGTTTCGGTTTCTATCACGCCGTCGCGCAGAACAATTTGCATGGACTCGCCGCAATCCAGGCAGGGCGCATCAATCTGCACTGTTTTTCCGGGAAATACCCAGCAGACCGCCAGGGCTTCAAACCCTCATTGTGCAAACCATTTTTGTTGTCCGTCCACGGTAAGGCGATACTGCGTCGGCTGATTGTTAAATGGAGCAAATGAAGCAATCAGGTCAGTGCCGGGGTAGAGCCACATTGCCATTCCTGTATTCATCAAATCAAGAAGCAATTTTCTGCCTTCATCCGGCTTTACGTCAAACTCTTTGGCTATTTCTGTATAATGGGGCGCATTGCCTCGATCTATGAAGGTTTTCATTATATAGTGATATGTTTGATCTAATTGTTCTGTATCTGTCATATTTTCACCTGTCTTAATATATTTTGTGCACAAACAAATTGTCCACCCTGCAACCTATGTCTTCTTTACAAACTCCGACTTCAACATCATTGCTCCAAACCCATCGATCTTGCAGTCGATATTATGATCGCCTTCCACAAGACGGATGTTTCTTATTTTGGTTCCGACTTTCAGCGCCGACAAAGCCCCCTTTACCTTCAGGTCTTTGATCATGGTAACAGAGTCACCGTCCTGAAGGAGATTTCCAAAGGCATCACGGACAACGAATTTGTCATCGCTACTCTCTGCAATTGCTTCTTTTGACCATTCGTGGCTGCATTCCGGACAGACATACAACGGCCCGTCTTCGTATGTGTATACCGAATTGCATTTAGGACATGTTGGTAAACTGCTCATGCTATACCCCCAGTTTATGATTGGCTGACGATGAGTTCAGCACCCTGGCCGCTTGCGCGTCCGATTGTAAAACCCGCCCATTTGAAACCATGTGCCATGTGTTCCCGCGGGCACCCCTTTCTGCAAATGACCCCATAGGCACCATAGGCATTCCATGGGTAGAGACGGCTTAGATGTGAGCTAAGGCAGGTAATCTTTTTATCTTCTTTATCTCTTTTGCAGTTGATGAGTGGGCTACATGATATAAATCCCAAGCCAGCTGCAAATTAAGCCAAAACTGCGCCTCCATGCCAAATAGTTTCTCCAGACGAAGTGCTGTGTCAGGGGTGATCCCCCGCTTAGCATGAATCAGTTCATTAACGCGAGGGTATGAAACTCCGAGCTTTTCCGCCAACTCGCTCTGTGTTATTTGCAGAGGCTTGAGAAACTCCTCCAACAGCATTTCGCCGGGGTGCGTCGGCGGACCATATTTAGGTATACGTACCATCTTCTTTCTCCTTCACTCGTCAGTGGTAATCGGTGATTTCCACGTTTTCTGCGCCGTCATCTGTCCACACAAAACAAACGCGTAACTGATCGTTAATTCGTATGCTATGTTGACCCTTTCGATTATGCTTAAGTGCTTCCAGTAAATTCCCCGGTGGAATTTTCAAGGATTTCAGGAAAACAACTCCATTTAGCTGATCAAGCTTGCGCTGTGCTATACGCCAGATTTGCTGCGGACAGGTTTCTCTCGCTTCTTTGGTGTTTCTTCTGTCAAAGATGTCCTCTGTGCCCTTGCTGCGAAACGATTTTATCACCAGGTGTCCCCATCGGTTGAATTCATCACTACGATAGATTATAACGGATAACGTTATATATGGCAACAGCTAGTTGGAGGAGGCCCGCATGGTGGGCGGTGTGGGGAGGGACGGTTAACTACCGTCCCTTACCCGATTAGGTACAGTTTATATGTATCACCGACGGACATCGAACTTCTCACGGCACGCCGCGCTTAACTCTGCTTGATGTTGCAGGTAACACTGCTGCCCCTTCTGCAAGTCAGCGCCACAGAGTTGTTGTACTCTATTCTGTGCTTCCTGGCATGTCCTGAAAGCATCTTGTAAACCTTGCTCTGCACTATTTGCTTGCTCCTTGCATTTTGGGCTTAGGCGTTCTTGTAGACACCGTTTACCGCTCAGTCTCGCAGCCTTACCGCATGGACCTGCTGCTTGTTGCAGTTCTTGTTTGCATGCAGCGTCGGCCCGCGATTCAGCACCGGCCTCAACCTGCTTCATGCATGCTTCAGAAAGCCGCTCCCGCCAACACTGCTTAATTAAAGCTGTTGTATCGCAGTGAACTACTTTCCGCTCGATTTCACGTAGACAGGAGATATCAGGTGACCATGAAGGAAGAGGCCCAATCATCTCTTCCGATATATTATCCGCCAGATCAATTTACCCTCCATTCTAGGATGTTTGTGCCTAACGTAGAAGTGAGGGGGCTGCGCGCTATTGCGCAGTCCCTCTTGACTGCCGGGTCGGGCCATTTCAAGGTTGACATCAAGTTGATCATCGTTTGGTATCAATGTCACTCTCGGGCGACTTTGCGCGCTGAATCAGCAATTGACAGTCTGACACAGGCAATGAACCTTTATTGTTGAATAGTGCGCGAATCTGAATTTCAATATCTTTGAAATCGGCTCGACTCTCTGCCGCAGCAATATGCTTTTGATTTCGTTGCTTCCATAACGAAAAAGCTGCGTCTATCTCAGTTTGCATGGATGGTTGGTCTGCTTTGCATTTTTCAACGTGGACTGTTGCGAAGACAACTGCGACAGCTCTATCACTTTCGATCATTGCCTTGGTAGGTGTTGCAGTCACACATAAAAATATCGCCGTGAAAAGAACAGTTTTTTTCAGATGTAACGAGGGATGACGAGGATCATTCTTTAACAACGCATAACTTCTGTCTGCAAGGTCTTGAATAGTCTGCGGAAGTGACCTGTATAATTCCCAAAACTCCGGTGAGGCAAAATGCTTCAAATTTCTGAGCAATGACCAGTCTTAAACGATTTGAGTGCTGCCTCCGCCAGTGAGTCCAGTTTTCCAGACAGAGCATCTTTCTCGAACTCGTGGTCCCATACCTCTGCATCAAAATCCCAGAACCATTTCCGAAAAGCCTGAAGTTCATTTGGTTTTAATTCCTGAACTTCCTTCTCAATTTCTTCTATGCTACCCATCCGAGCACCCCCTGGTCTTTCCCTGCTTCTATATTAACAAAATATTATTCCGGCAGCTATGACTTTCCAGTCACAGGCGTGTTTGCTGCCATGGTCCTATTATTTTATCGAGTACCGCAAGAAATGTAACGCCGCAAGTGGCATATATGATTGCAGTAATTATTATCACACATTTTATTGTTGCAACATTGACCTCGGCCGTCAATAGTGGACACCAAATCATTCATGCGGTCATTTTACCCGACTTTGGTGTACACTTTTTTCAGCTTAGCTCATTTTCAAGAGGGCTTCTAATAGCGGATGGATGTAACCACAAAGACCATTGTTCCACTGGGCCTGATGACTGTCACTTCATCTCCTTCTGATCTGCGCAGGAGCGCCTTTGCCATGGGCGCATCGACGCTGATGAAATTCTTTTCCGCATCGATCTCGTCAGGGCCGACAATGCGGTATTGGTAAGCGTTCCCCTCAGTATCCTCCAGCTCAACCCAGGCACCGAAGTAGACTTTTGACATGTCAGCCGGCTGCCTGTCTACCACTACCAGTTTTTCGAGCCTTTTCTTCAGAAAGCGGATACGGGAATCGATCTGCCGCAACTGTCTTTTGCCATAGATGTATTCTGCATTTTCGGAACGGTCCCCCATGGCGGCAGCCTCAGCAACCGCCTGGGTGACCTGCGGCCGCTTGATCTTCCAGAGAAAGGACAGTTCATCATGAAAGCGCTTATGCCCCTCAGGGGTTATATATGCCGAGACCGCAGTGTTATTCTTCGCTCTTTGCATAGAATTCCATATTGAGCGCTATTATCTCCTGCTGGATTTTTCGGTAATCCAACCCAAAAGAATGCTGAAGCTCAGCTGCGATATCAGCATAACGGTTGAATACGTCACCTATGGATGAGGCGGTGTATTGATGCCGGAACTCTTTACAGAGGAGCTGGGCCTTGTCTGTCTCCAGATAGGGCGTTCTCTGAAATGCGGAGTCAAGCTGCAGGGCTATTTCCCTCTTCAGCTCATCCGAGTCCTGCCCTTCAGACTGCTTTTTGAAGAGATGACCCACTGACAGAGCCAGATTCGCCAGATCAATGCATATATTAAAATTAGAGCAGTTGGAGCAGCAGTACCTCAGCTCGCCTTTCATCGTATAGACAAGGTAGGTCTCCAGCACTCTCCGGAATGCTTCGTCCTGTCCCGGATTGACTATGGCCAGCATCTGTGCGGCAAAATCCGCGCCGTCTTTGACCACCGCTTCAGGGGTTTCAGCGACCCTCTTTGCATTTTCCGCACCTATGATCCCTGCAGAGGCAATGACATAGTGACGCAGTTCATCAGGGAAAAGAGCGAGCATTTTTCTGAACTCCCTGCGGTTGAGTTCCTGAAAAACAGCATAGGATGAATATGTTTTGAGCTCTTCCATACCATGTAAAGTATATATGAATTTGCCTGATGTATGATAGGTTGAGTATACTATTAAGCTGTGCTGCGAAGTATTTCTGTTAACGAGGTATTGTCCGATGTACACTGAAGAAATAAAGAGAAGAAGAACGTTTGCGATCATCAGCCATCCTGATGCCGGCAAGACGACTCTTACTGAAAAGCTGCTCCTTTTTGGAGGCGCTATTCAGACGGCAGGTGCGGTAAAGTCGAACAAGATCAAAAAAAGCACTGCCTCTGACTTCATGGAGATCGAAAAGCAGAGGGGCATCTCGGTGGCCACCTCGGTAATGAACTTCGAGTATAACGGTAAGAAGATCAATCTTCTCGATACGCCTGGCCACAAGGATTTTGCAGAGGATGTGTATCGCACGCTTACTGCGGTTGACAGTGTCATCATTGTGGTGGATTGCGTAAAAGGCGTGGAAGAGCAGACCGAAAAATTGATGGAAGTCTGCAGGATGAGAAAAACGCCGGTAATCGTCTTTATCAATAAACTCGACCGTGAGGGCAAGCGGCCCTTTGAGCTTTTGGATGAGATCGAGGACAAACTCTGTATCAAGGTCCGGCCTCTGAGCTGGCCGATCAGCATGGGCTCTTCCTTCAAAGGGGTCTATAATATATACAATAAAAGCCTCAATCTCTTTCGTCCCGGAGGCGCATCCATTGCGGAAGATGTTTTGGCTGTTGATACGATTTCCGACCGGCTGCTTGACGAGCGGCTGCTTGACGAGCGGCTGGGCGAATTTGCATTTCAGCTTCGGGAAGATATCGCGCTTATCGAAGGGGTCTATGAGCCTTTTGAGCGGCAGCGGTACCTTGATGCCGATCTTGCGCCGGTTTTTTTCGGGAGTGCGGTCAATAATTTTGGCGTAAAGGAACTGCTTACCACGTTTACCGATATCGCTCCACCGCCCCGGAGCAGGATTGCCGACACCCGCATAATCCATCCTGATGAAAAGAGCTTCAGCGGCTTCGTATTTAAAATACATGCGAACCTCGACCCCAAGCATAGGGACAGGATCGCCTTTTTGCGAATATGCTCCGGAAAATTCGAAAGAAATAAGTTCTTTCATCATGTCAGGCTGGGAAAGGACTTGAAGTTCAGGAGCCCTGCAAGTTTTTTAGCGCAGGAAAAGAGCATCATCGAAGAGGCGTATCCCGGCGATGTGATCGGTCTTTATGACACCGGCAACTTCAAGATCGGCGATACGCTTACTGAGGGCGAAAAGATCATGTTCCAGGGGATCCCGAGCTTTTCGCCGGAAGTATTCAAAGAGGTCATTAATACGGACCCCATGAGGTCCAAGCAACTTGAAAAGGGCCTGCTCCAGCTTACGGATGAAGGCGTTGCGCAGCTTTTTATCCAGCAGCAGGGGAAAAGAAGGATAGTCGGCACGGTCGGGGAACTGCAGTTCGATGTTATCCAATATCGGCTGCTGCATGAATACGGCGCATCCTGCCGTTTCAGCCCTCTTAACTTCAGCAAGGCCTGCTGGATAACCTCTCATGACCCGAAGAAGCTCGAAAAATTCTGCGAATACCGTTCCTCCAAGCTCGGTGAAGATAAATACGGTAATCCGGTCTTTTTCTCGGAATCAGATTGGGAACTGCAGCGGATACGGACTGATTACCCTGATATCGAATTCCATTTCAGTTCCGAGATCAATACCGGCATCCCGGGCCTAAAAGAGGGCAGGGGCTGACCGCCACCAATTTAGGCGCGGTCAGACCTATTGCCTCTATGAACGTCTCAGCGGTTCGTTGAAGGCCTCTGAGGACGGTATCTGTTTGTGGTGGAAGCTGGTGTCTGACGGGCCTCTGCGCCCCTGTGCGCTGTTTTCGGGCCGTCTGTTCTTCCCTCTTTCGACGCATAATTCCTGGCCGGCTTTTTCGTGTCTGAGCTATTGGTTTTCCATCTGCGCTGCGGCTCACGAGGCGGCCGGGCAAATTCTGCATCACGCGCAGGCGCAGGTGCTTTGTAATCAAACCCTTCCTGAATGCAGCGCTTTACTTTTTTCCCGAGGACGCGTTCGATACTGCGGACCGTCTCTTCATCTTCGCGGGTGACAAAGGTGAAAGAATCACCGGTCTTTGCCGCACGGCCTGTCCTGCCGATTCTGTGTGTATAGGCATCTGCCGTATCCGGCATATCGTAGTTGATGACATGGGAGATGGATGAAACGTCTATCCCGCGTGCTGCGATATCGGTCGCAACGAGGATCTGAAATTTACCGTTTCGGAATCCGTCCAGCGCTTCCTGCCGCCTGTTCTGGGAAAGGTTGCCCTGCAGTGATGTTGCACGATAGCCTGCCCTTTCGAGCTGCTGCCCAACGCGTTTTGCGCGGTGTTTTGTGCGCGTGAAGATAAGGACTGACTCCGTATCGGTATGCTTCAGCAGTTCAAGGAGCAGGGCTGTCTTGAGATGCTGGTCAACCGGGTAGAGTGCATGACTTACCGTATTTGCGGGTGCAGTGTGATCGACCTGCACGGTGACCGGTGCATGGAGGATGTCGTGCGCCAGCCGTCTGATATCGTCAGGCATCGTTGCAGAGAAGAGCAGCGTCTGACGTTTTGCCGGTATATGTTTAATGATCTTTCTGATGTCAGGCAGAAAACCCATATCAAACATGCGGTCTGCCTCATCAAGAACAAGCACTTCCACCTGGGAAAGGTTGATCGTGCGCTGTTCGAGATGGTCGAGCAGGCGGCCCGGGCAGGCAACAATGATCTCTGCTCCGCGTCTCAATTTCTCGACCTGGGGATTGAAGCCCACACCGCCGTATATGGTTACGCTCCTGAGTCGGGTCTGGAGCCCGAGGTTATTGATGGTCTCGTGGATCTGTTCTGCCAGTTCGCGTGTCGGCGCTACGATGAGCGCTCTGATATGCCTGCGTTCTCCCTGCATTAAACGGTGGAGGATAGGCAGGACAAAGGCCGCGGTTTTGCCGGTGCCGGTCTGGGCAAGGCCCATGACGTCGTGTCCTTCAAGGACCGGGGGAATGGCCTGCACCTGGATAGGCGTAGGCGTCACATAGCCTGCAGCGGTGATACCGGCCGCAACCTGTGTGTGAAGATTGAATGCTTGAAATTTCATAAGACTCCTTTTTTCTGCGTTTCGGGGGAAAAGGCCAGGTGTATGAGGGTTTACAATGACGTAGTTTTCAACCGGTTACTGCAGTAGTGTAATGCATAAGGTTAACAGCTCAAGACAGCGCCTGTCAAGGAAAAGCGTCTGTCATGTTACAATGAACATCATGTCATCGGGAAATACGAGATTGGTATATTCGACAGAAAAAATGATTCCGAGGAAGGAAGCGCCTGCGGCAAAAGGTCAGTCTGCTGACCTGCGAAACAGTCAGCAAAAGGTGCTTGTCCGGCTTGACCGCAAGGGCAGGGGCGGTAAATCGGTTACGGTCATCGAGGGGATCAAAATGCCGCAGCAGGAAAAGGAGGCTTTGCTAAAACAGCTGAAGACTGCAATCGGCACGGGCGGTACGGTAAAGGACCAGAATCTTGAGATCCAGGGTGACCATTGCGGAACGGTAATGGCAGCCCTCGGGAAGTTGGGATACCGGCCGAAACGTTCAGGCGGCTAAAATATTTTTCTGTTTTGGCTTTTCTTCCTTGACGAACTTATCAGGACATGTTATTGTTCAGCAGAATTTTAGAAGTTTTTGCGTTTACAAAGATCACAAAGACTTTTGACTTTGTGGTCTTTTTTCCGTTTTAGTCTTCTAACATTCCAGTTTAAGAGATAAGGAGGTAAAGGAAATGGCACAAGGAACAGTGAAATGGTTCAACGAGAGTAAGGGTTTTGGCTTCATTACGGGCGAAGACGGCAGTGAACTTTTTGTTCACCACACTTCCATTCAGGGCAATGGGTTCAAAACTCTTGCTGAAGGTGACAAAGTTAGCTTTGATACTGAAAAAGGCCCGAAAGGTCCTAAGGCAGTCAACGTAGTCAAGCAGTAATTAATCGAAAAAGGCTCCCTGTTTTATGGGGAGCCTTTTTCATTTTATGCCTATCTCAGTGCAGGTCCAAAGGGCTCGGACTCCGGGGGCATCACTATTTTATCTGGAACTGAACTCTTTCCTTCCCTATATTCTCTCCATGAAAAAAGCTTCATAGGATTTCGTAGCAAAGAACACGAATCAGGCCTATTGTCTCCCCCTTGTCATCGGTTGTGGGTGAATCAGAGACCGAGATAACATCCTTGATCTTGTTCGTGGCGATGAAGGTGTTCACCATTTCATCGAGTTCCGAAAGTTCGTGCATGGCCTCGAGTGGTTTCAGTTCCATGCCAAAGGTCTTGACCTTGATCATCTGATCCTCCTTCTATCGCGATAGATGTGACTGTCCTATGCTGAAATGACCTCTTTAATCTCCGGTATTTTCTCCTTCAGCCTCTTTTCGATGCCCATCTTGAGCGTCATCTGAGACATGGGGCAATGCCCGCACGCACCGACAAGCTTAAGCTTGACGACGCCTTCAGGGGTTACCTCCACAAGCTGGGCGTCCCCGCCGTCTCTCTGAAGCATGGGTCTGATCTCGTCTAATGCTGCCTGAACTTTCTCTAACATGGTTCCTCCTTGAGATAATCATCAATAGTATCTGCGCACTTATTCAATAGTGTAATACGAATCACGATGTTTCACTATGACATAGATCATCAATCCTATTTCTTTGACTGGCCTGTGAAGGTGTAGTCATTGTTTTTCTGTTTTTCATGGCATTTGATGCACCCTTCTGCCCTTCCTGAGGCGAGCACCTTGCCGTCTTTGTCGTATTTTGCCCAAAACCAGTCGGCAGCCGCAGGGTTGTAGCCCTTGACTTTGTACATGACGGACAGAGCATTGAACTTTTTGTCCTTATCGTAATTCTCTTTTGCGATAATAGTGCCTTCGGGCATGACCCCTTTCTTCTCCCTTATGCCGAACATGGCGGTGTCATTGACGTATGTTGTAAGGAAATCGCCGTGGGGTTGCGTACCGAGATACATCTTTCCCTTGCCCGGCCATAAGTCCCAGAGCGTATACGGCCTGCTCCTGGTTATGTATACATACAACTGCGCAGCGTCAGTTCCGGGAAGGGTGAGCTGTGTTTCTGCCGGGACTGTGTCGTGTATGGCGAATGCGGGGGCGAATGCGGCAAGGACACATAAACATGCAGCACTGATCTTGAGGCCGTTCATGGTTGCTCTCCTTACGTTGAGGATTATACGATAACTTCCATCGATCCGTTCATGCCTCTTGCCACATGGCTTCTGAAGAATGTTCCCACTTCTATATCCTATGTGACGAATACCGTTGCCCGCTTCAGCTCATTGAGCTTGCTTAACAGGGAATGATGCTTCTGTTCGTCAGCAATGAGATAGGAAAGAATATAGCGGGTAACGAACAGTTCGCTGTTCTGGAGAGCCTCATCAGCAAGCTCGAGGGATTTTGCCTCGGCTGCGAGGTGTTTGTTCAGCCCCTCGGAAAGCGACGCAAGATCCTCCGGACTCAAAATAAAGGCTTCTTTGGTCAGGCTGTCGATGAGCATCTGCTGCATAGCCCGGTGTTTCTGAGAATCGTGCTTTATCATTTCCATGGTCATCTTTACCAGCTTATTTTTGCTCTTCTTTGTAGCGGATTCGGCATGCTTAATGGTTTCGTCTTCGAGCTTCTGCCATTCCCTCAGCACCTTTACGAGTTTGCCTGACATTTCTGCGGGTTTGCCTTTTTTCATGATTCCTCCTCTTGTCGAACAGCATGTAAGATATAATTTCATCATAGCAGATTAGTGAGGCTTGTCAATTTTCGTGGGATGGCGGACGTCTGATATAATGAAAACCAAAGCGTTTCGAGGGGGTTGCATGAACGGGAAGAAAAAGATGCAGACAGTGATAAAAAGGCTCAGGAAGCAATATCCTGTTTTGAGGTGTGCCCTGAATTTCGAAAATCCCTTTCAGCTTCTTGTTGCGACGATACTCTCTGCGCAATCGACCGATATTCAGGTCAACAAGTTGACCAGGGGCCTTTTTCAAAACTATAAGACGATCGGTGATTTTGCGGGGGCTGACCCTGAACAGTTCAGAAAAGATGTCAGCTCGGTGAACTTCTATAACAACAAGGCGAAAAATATCCAGAAAACAGCAAGAATGCTCATAGACCAGTTTCAGGGCAGGGTGCCAAAGACCATGGAAGAACTGATTCTGTTGCCCGGCGTTGCCCGAAAGACTGCCAATATCGTTCTCTATAATGCCTATGGCATAACTGAGGGCATTGCGGTCGATACGCATGTAAAACGGCTTGCGGGCAGGCTTGGCCTCACAAAGCACGAAGATCCGGTAAAGATCGAGAAGGACCTGATGGTCATAACGCCTAAGGCGGACTGGGGTGATCTCACGCATATGCTGATCGATCACGGCAGAAAAGTATGCCAGGCGCGCAAGCCCATGCATGAAAACTGCGTGTTGGCTGACCTCTGCCCGTCGCGGAATGTGTAGGGGGGATTCGATGGACGAACAAAAAATATACGACTGCATTATCATGGGCGCAGGGCCGGGAGGTTTGCAGGCTGCGGTCTATCTCGGCCGTTTTAATCGCCCGGTTCTCCTCATAGACAGGGGCGCAGGCCGAACAACTCATGCAAAATCCATTGAGAACTACCTTGCACATAGAAGCATCTCAGGGCAGGAAATCATCAGAATCGGCATAGAGCAGGCAGAGAGCTTTGGCGTCGAGGTCATGAAAAGTGAGGTGACGGATGTCCGGAAAAACAGGGGTGTTTTCGAGGTCTCTACCGGCGAAAAAACCTTTATCGGTCGGTTTGTTATCGTATCAACAGGCGGCAGGGAAAACATCCCCGATATCGAAAACATCTACAAGTTTTTCGCCAAGACGGTCGTTACCTGTATAGACTGCGACGGCTACCACTTTACCGGGAAGAAGTCGCTGATAATCGGCAACTCCATAAAGTCCGCGAACCTCGCCATCGGCATGAGAGAGATGTATTCGAGGGACATGACCCTTGTGCTCTGCACGGACAAGCTGCCGGAGGACTACAAGGAGGAGTTGAGGGATGAGGGCATACGTCTTGTAGTGGGCAGACCGAAGAGGTTCCATGGCGAAACTGCGGTCGAATCTCTTGAGATGGAGGACGGCACGATCATCCCCTGCGAGATGGTGATGTCTCATTTCGGATTCAAGCTCAACGACAAGTTCCTTGATGGACTTAAACTGAAAAAAGAGTCTGACAACCGGACCTATCAGGTCAACCGGGACTTCGAGTCATCCCTGCCTGGCCTCTATATTGTCGGCCCGCTCTGCGGACATGATCAGGTTGTGATTGCGGCAGGCGAGGGCGCTATCGCTGCACTGGATATCAAGAAACGTCTGCTGGAGATGTAATTCGCCCGCGTTAAGATGCTCCGGCGAATCATTGCTGCGGTCGTCAGACTTCGACGGTCGAGTCGTCGCCCAGCATGAGGCGGAGTGCTTTGTGGCGGTGGTTTTTGAAGACCCTGACGCGCCTGCCGATCAGGCTTTCTTCCATTCTCTCTACATCGATAATCTCGCTGCCGCTCAGGATGACCGAATGCTCGATCGAGGAGTTGATAATCCTGGCATTATCACCGATGCTGGTATGCGGCCCGATAAATGAATTCTCCACTACGGTGTTGTCGCCGACAATTACAGGTCCCCGTACCGTGCTTGCCCTGATACATGAATTTCTGCCGAGCGAGACCCGGCCCAGGATCTTCGACGCCTTGTCAATCGTCCCCTCAATTTGTTTGCGTCCCCACTCATCGAGAACAATCGCATTTGCGGTGAGCAGGTCATCTTTTTTGCCTGTATCGAGCCACCAGTCTTTCAGGGTAAAACTCTTCACCCGATGACCCATGGAGATAAGCTCCTGGATCGCATCGGTGATCTCGAGTTCACCGCGCATTGACGGCTTGATACGGTCGATAGCTTTGTGGATTTTTGAAGAGAATAGATAGACCCCGACAAGCGCAAGGTTCGACGGAGGATGCTCAGGTTTTTCTATAAGCCGCAGAATAGTCCCGTTTTTCGAAACTTCAGCGACGCCGAACTGTTTTGGATTGTCAACTTCCTTCAGAAGGATGAGAGCGTCTGACTGTTTTTTTTCAAAGTCCAGCACAAACTTTCTGATGTCCGTGCCAATGAGGTTGTCGCCCAGATACATGACAAAGGAGGAGTTCTTCAGAAAACTTCTGGAGATCTTTACTGCATGAGCAAGTCCCGCCGGTTTATCCTGGGGTATGAAGGTTATCCTGGCGCCCCAGGTCTTGCCATTGCCGACCGTTTCCCTGATCTCTTCGCCGGTCTCAGGAGATATGACGATACCGATGTCCCGGATGCCGGCATTGACGATATTGTCGATGCAGTAAAAGAGGATCGGTCTGTTGGCTACCGGGACGAGCTGTTTAGCGCCTGAATAGGTGAGTGGTCTGAGTCGCGTACCTTTGCCGCCGCTTAGGATAAGGGCCTTCATCCGGTCTATCATAGCGGAAAGGATCGGCGAAATTCAAATGGCGGAGTGTGTACTGAACTCATCTGACAGGGGCCGGAGCCAGTCTCGGCTGAGGTGTAACATAGGGTATCTCGGCCACAGGTTCCTCATCCCCATTGCTCTCATCCGCAGCCTGCGTCTTTGGAGCGGCAGACGGCTGGGCCGTAGGCTGCGATGGTGTGACTGGCCGCGAAATAACCGGTCTCCTTTCGGGAAGCGCAGGAACGATTCGTCTCCGGGGCACGGGTGCTACCGTCACCGGCCTCTGAATCGGCGCTGACTCTGCAGGCTGGCGCAATGCCGGCGCGGGGCGTAATGGCTGTTTGGAACTGGTCGCGACACCGGGAGCTTTCCCTTGTTCTATACCGAAAATTTCGACTTTACTGATCATGCCCCTGGTATCATAGTGCAGCATATAGTTGTTTTCTTTTACGAGCGTGAAAAGCCTGAGCACGCCCCGCTCGATTTCCATATCCGTAAACTTGGTGTTTAACTTCCGGCTTAAGACCTCTCCTCTTCCGTCTATCTTGAATCCTGCCTTGTCGCCAATTGCCTTGATAGCGGCGCCGAAGTCCACATTTTCGAGCTCCAGACTGAGCCGATCATCTTTGATCTCCACCTTGAGAACGCTCTTTGGCGGTTCGGGCTGTGGCTCCTGATCTTCCTGAGAGGATGGAGCTGCCTCAGGCTTAGGAGCCTGAGGCGCTTTTTGCGCTGATGCAGGCATTACCGCTGCAAGAGCAAGAAGCAGGCAAAGCAATGAAAGAGAAATTCTGTCAGACATGCTTCTCCTGTTTGTGAGCCTGTCGCTCGGCAACAATCTTCTGTGCCAGATGGGAGGGCACCTCCTCATAATGAGAGAACTCCATGGAGTAAAGGCCTCTTCCTGAGGTCAGGCCGTGGAGCTGATTTGCATAGGTGAGCATCTCGGCCATCGGCACCAGGGCATTGATCTTCTGATTGCCGCCCGCCTGCGGCTCGACTCCCTGCACTTTGCCTCTTTTTGAATTCAGATCGCCAATGATCGCGCCTAATGATTCTTCAGGTATGGTTATTTCGGTCTTCATAAGCGGTTCAAGGAGTACGGGCTTTGCTTCCTGTACAGCCTTCTTGATCGCCATGGAGCCCGCGATCTTGAACGCCATTTCAGAGGAGTCAACCGTATGGTATGATCCGTCAAGGAGCGTGACGCGAAGGTCGACGATCTGATAACCTGCAATAGCGCCTTCATGCATTGCATCAATAATGCCCTTCTCAACCGCAGGGATGTACTGTCGCGGGATGGAGCCGCCGACGATCTTGTCGATAAACTCAAAGCCTGCGCCGCGTGGAAGGGGCTCAACCGCGATGTGGCAATCCCCGTATTGACCTTTCCCGCCCGACTGTTTCTTATACTTGCCCTGAACCTTGGCAGAACCGTGGATCGATTCACGATAGGGGATCTTCGGCGTTTTCATTTCGATCTCAACGCCGAACCTTCTCTTGAGACGATCGAGCATAACCTGGATATGCACCTGTCCCATGCCGGAGATGAGCATCTCCTTTGATTCCTCGTCCCTGCTGAACCTGAGTGTCGGGTCTTCTTCGAGGACTTTATGGAGTGCAACGCTCACCTTCTCTTCATCGCCCTTTGATTTTGGCGCTATGGCATAGGAGATGATCGGATTGGCAAACGTCACCTTTTCCAAAATGATAGGCTTTGCCTCATCGCAGAGAGTGTCGCCGGTATTGGTTTCCTTCAGTTTTGCCACGACCGCTATTTCTCCTGCGCCGAGCGTCTGGACAGGCACATGCTTCTTGCCCTGAAGATAGAATACCTGGCCTATCCTCTCTTTGGTGTCAGCCGTAGCATTATAAACCGCGGAGTCTGCCTTAAGCGTGCCTGAATAGACCCTGAAGAGGGAGAGCTTACCCGCATAGGGATCTGCGATGGTCTTAAAAATAAACGCAGACATAGGCTCAGTTTCAGAAGGTTTTCTGAAGATCAGTCCGCCGTCTTTCGGATTTTTTCCGCTTACTGGCGCAATCGTTGCCATCTCGATCGGTGAGGGCAGACAGAGAGCGATTGTGTCGAGCAGGTTTGATGTCCCGATATTTTTCGTGGCAGCTCCGCAGGAGACGGGGATATACTTTCTGGAGAGGGAGCCTTCCTTGATGCCGCTCAGTATCTCTGCTTCGGTCGGTTCTGTTCCTTCAAGATACTTTTCGAGCAGGGCGTCGTCTGACTCCGCAATCTTTTCGACCAGTTTCTTCCGGTATTTATCGGCCTCATCCCCGAGTTCTGCCGGGATATCCTGCTCGGTGATCTTGCCGCCGCTCAGTATGAAGGCCTTCATCTTTACAAGGTCGATAATACCGGTGAATGTATCGCCGGCGCCGATCGGTATCTGGAGGGGGATCGGCTCTGTCTCAAAGGATTTTTGCACTTCGTCAAGGGCGCGCTCGAAATTGGCCGTGTCCTTGTCCATCTTGTTGATAAAGACGATCCTTGGAATCTCATATTCGCAGGCATATTTCCAGACCCGCTCGGTCTCTGCCTTTACGCCGGAGATGGCGCTTACCAGGATGACCGCGCCGTCAACGACCCTGAGGCAGCCTTTGGTGTCCTCGATGAAGTTGATGAAGCCGGGAGTGTCAACAATATTTATCCGATATCTGTTCCAGTTGCAGAAGGCGAGAGCTGACGTGATGCTGATCTTCCGTTCGATCTCTTCGGGCTCAAAGTCTGTAACGGTTGTGCCGTCCTGAACATTGCCGAGCCTGTCAGTCATTCCTGAGCTGAAGAGCATTGCCTCGGCGAGAGACGTTTTTCCTGCCCCGCTATGGGCGATGAGAGCGACATTCCTGATGTTTCCAACTTCAAAGTTAGCCATAAAACCCCCTCGTAAAATAGCGTTATAACTGAAATGCTTATCGTTGATCAGTCCGACGTATGCTCTTTCAATATCTCTTCAATTACCGGTGATGTTGCAGTCTTTCCGGGCTGGGCAGCCGACCAGATCTTTATAAAAATAAACGATGCGACCAGGAAACTGAATCCGAAAATTGCAGAGAGGGAGTCCGCATCTGCAGACGAGAAAAAGCGGGGCATGACTTCTTTGCCGATGACTGCACCGATTACGAGCATCAATGCCGGGAAGCCGTAAATGACCATGGAGCCCTTCATATATGCAGAGGTATGGACCAGGACCTTTACCTGCTGGCCAACAACTGCCCCTGCCTTATTAATTGCCTCGATCTCCATTGACTGATCGCCTGCCACGCAGGTGCCTGAGGAGCAGCCCTGACAGGAACTTTTTTTTGGAACAGAGACACGGGCGTGCAGGCCTTCAACGCTTAGTACGGTGCCTATCTCTTCGATCATAGGGAATTTTACCATAGGGGGTTTCAAAAAAGCTGTTAGGGAATTAAGGGACAATAAAGGTAGAATAGGGCGTCTGATATCTCACAATAATGGGGTCCTGATATGACGAAACTTGTGCTTCTGAGGCATGGCGAAAGCATCTGGAACAGGGAGAACCGTTTTACCGGCTGGACTGACGTTGATCTGTCTGAAAAAGGCATGGAAGAGGCGAAGAAGGCGGGCCGGCTGCTCAAAGAGGAAGGTCTTGTCTTTGACCTTGCGTTTACCTCTGTCTTGAAGCGGGCGATCAGGACGCTCTGGCTTGCTCTGGATGAGATGGACCTCATGTGGCTGCCGGTCAGGAACTCCTGGCGCCTTAATGAGCGGCACTATGGCGCGCTTCAGGGACTCAATAAATCCGAGATGGCCGCCCAATACGGGGAAGAGCAGGTGCGCATATGGAGACGCAGCTATGATGTTATGCCGCAGGCGCTTGAAAAAAACGACAGCAGGTATCCGGGCAGCGATCCGAGATACGCCGGGCTGGCTGAGCAGGATATCCCCCTTACCGAGAGCCTGAAAAGTACGGTTGAGCGGTTTCTGCCGTACTGGCAGGAGACAATTGTCCCGGAAATCGCATCGGGCAGGCGGGTGCTTATAGCAGCACATGGAAATTCGTTGCGAGCCCTGGTCAAGCACCTCGACACGATCTCTGATAGCGAGATTGTTGGCATGAACATCCCTACCGGCATTCCCCTTGTCTATGAACTTGATGAAGCGCTCCGGCCGATCCGGCATTATTACCTCGGCGATCAGCAGGAGATAGCCGCTGCCATGGAGAAGGTCGCGAACCAGGGAAAGAAATAACTCCCATTAAATTATTGACGTCTTACTATCAGGCTGAATGGCTTTGAGCAGGTGGAACGGTCTGTGATATGAATAATAAAATTCGCCTAGGCATCAGTGCCTGTCTTTTGGGTGAAAATGTCCGCTACGACGGCAGGCACAAACTTGATCCTTTTCTGAAAAATACCCTCAGCGAATATGTTGAGTGGCAGGCTGTCTGCCCTGAGATTGAAACTGGGCTGCCTGTTCCGCGCGAGGCAATGCGGCTTGTCGGCGATCCCGGGTCTCCGCGTCTGGTGACAATCAAAACAGGGATCGACATCACGGATCTCATGCAGGAATGGTCGGGGAAAAAACTCCGGGAGTTGGAGAGCCAGGACCTCTGCGGATTTGTATTTAAGAGCAGATCTCCGAGCTGCGGCATAAAGGGCGTTGAAGTTTTCAACCGTTCAGGCCAGCCGATCAGCAAAGGCACAGGTATTTTCTGTGCGGCATTTATGGCGCGCTTTCCTCTTGTTGCAGTTGAAGATGAAGAGAGCCTTCAAGACGCGATACGTCGCAAAAAATTCATTGACCTGCTTGGCTGTTTCCGGTGATGTTTTCTCGGGAGTATTTTCGACAAAGAATTACTATTCTTAAGGTCGTGGAACCACAGTATTATCTCTATCCCAATCCCCTGGAACTCATGCTCAGAAATCATGGATACTGTTGCCCTGTCATGGACGCTGCCGATTGAGCCGGCGATGCTGCCTTACCCTTGCAGTTCCTTTTTCAGCCATACCCTTATATCCTCGGTAATGGCGTACATGCCGTGAGATGGCGGCTCAGCCGGATCTGTAATGGCCTTTTCAAGCAGTTCTGCCGGGACCTCGTCGATCTTGCCGATGGTGGTAGTGATATCGGTATTGCCGACCTTCATGACCATCAGGGCCGGCGGGTTGCACTGTGATTCGATATAGAACATGTAGCCTGCAATCTGTCTGAGTTTCTCCAGATCTTCGGGCTTGGCGTGAAAACGCGGTTCCATGACCATGCGCGGTGTCACATCATACTTGAGCTTTGCATGAATGTCCGGCCGTTTCCTGATTTCATTCAACCCCTGGAGCTCCCAGATGGTTTTCTCGGTGGTATCTTCCTGATCCATTGCTATCTCCTTTGTGTTCTCCGCTCAGGGACAACGCCGTGAGGGACCGTTTCGTTATTCCAGGCCTCTGAAACATACAACGAGCAGTAACAGCTCCCGTAATCCCTGACATTATCATCCCGGTATCTGCAGGGGCAGATGATATCTTCATCACGTTCCCTGAACCCTGATGCCAGCCTGCAGGGACAGGAGCGATACCCGTAGCGCTCTTCGTTTTTCAGAAGCCCCGCCAGAATGTCGAGGACGAACTCTCTGTCGTTGTTCAGCTGCATGCCCCGTGAAGCTGCATAGCCCGAAAGGATTTCATACAGATGCTCTGCCGTGACGGTCATGCTACTGCAGCTTTCCCCTCAACGCATCGATATCATACCCTGAGATTACATCCTCTACCACGGTGGTCGGATATGAAGCCTGAGGGTTATGTTTGGCAAGTTCCCTTGTTGCGGCCCACTGCTCCGAGCCATCGAGCGTATCGACCTCGATTAACGTATAGCTGATCCCGTTTTCCTCAAGAAATTTCTTTACCTTCTTGCAGACGGGGCAGGTGCTTAATGTGTATACGGTAACCTTTTTTGTCATAGTTATACGGGAGAACGCTTTACCATATACTATATCATAGAGTCGAGGCTCTTATCCCTTAGTTTACCGTGCCGACACAGGGCATGGTAATATTCAATCCTGGCAAAATTATAAGGAAAGGCTATGTATCGATGAAACCGGGGAACATTTTCATTCATCATGATGGGGCGTTAGGTGATATGCTTCTTTCTCTTCCCTGCATTCAGATCATCAGGGAGTTTGCCGCTCAAATACATCTGGCAGGCCGAAGAGATGTAGTGCATTTTCTGAAAGAAGCCGGAATTGTTGATGAGATTTCGTCTGCCGACAGCCTGCGGTATAGCTCGCTCTATTCCGAATCATTGGATGATTCAATGAAGTCTTTTCTTTCCGGTTTTTACCGATCGTTTTTTTTTACGGCCAATACGGAATCCGCGCTTCTTCATACTATTCGACGCATCATTCCTGCCACCCGGGCGATACAGACCATTCCACCGGACAACATCCCTGAGCATGCGGCTGAATTCAGGGTTAAGCAATGCGGATTTGGCAGGATCGAAGCGCAGCAAAAGGTCCTGGTCCGCATTTCGGATAAAGAAAAAGTATGGGCGGCTGAGTTTTTGAACGGGCGGGGCTATGCTGCTGCCGGACATGGTCTCTTCATTGTCCATCCCGGAAGCGGCGGGAAGAAAAAATGCTGGCCGCTTGAAGAGTATGCTGAACTGATCGCGTTGGTCATGAGCAACCCGTCTTTATTCTGCCTGCTGTTGTCAGGTCCTGCAGAAGATGCGGAAACAGTACGGATGCTGGAGCAGCTGGCAAGGACGGGCAGAAGGATCGTTCATCTGCATGACGTGCCATTGATACGTGTAGCGGCACTGCTTGAACGGTCTCGGTTCTATATCGGCAATGACTCCGGCATCAGCCACCTTGCCGGCATTATGCATTGCAGAGGGGTGGTATTATTTGGCCCGACTGACCCGCGCGTATGGAAGCCGACAGGCGGCACGCTGGAAGTCCTGAAGTTTGATGATGAAACAGATGGCATAGGCGGGCAGATACAAATCAGGATGAAAAGGTCCCTGGATGCCTGCTGAAAGATTCAGAGGAATATAGTTTGGGCTCGTTTTCGGCGCATCTCCCTGCTTCGGAATTGTCCCTGCACTGCTTAGAAGAAGCGCTGCGGAGGCGGAACCTGTTGCAGGTTTATGCCCTTAAGTATCAATAAGGGAAGCATGCAGGCAGCGCCGACAATCGCTATGATAATGAGGGGAAGGACAATATACCCGAGAGTCGCAATGCCTATCCATTTAAGTTTCTCCCCCGAGTTTTTCGGGTAGTCAGGGGGGGCCGGGTTCAGCGCCTTCAGTTCCTCATACAGGAGATAGGAGTAGATCATGGTGAACGGGGCGGCCAGGAAGGAAAGGATTATGCCGAGAAATGGGATCATGCCGAGGCCTGTTGAGATTGCCCAGATAACAAGAAATCTGATAAAAACGTCAAACCATCGGTCTTTCACGTATGCCTTGCTCTTGAGCAGTGCATTCATGCCGCATACATTCTCGGTTGCCAGTATATACTGCGAAAAGCTGAACCAGATGGTGAAGATGATACCGGGGATGATAAAGAGAAGATAGCCTCCGGCAATCACATACGCCATGATCGAGAAAAGCCAGAAGAAAGCCCAAAACTTTTTCCATCCAGCAGAAAGAGCCCCCCTGACGCTCAGTGACCTGTCTGCAACGGCGAAGATGAGCGCTGCAATCGGCCAGAACATGGCGGTCATGCCTGCGGTGACTCCGGTGATTACCGATATCACAAGGATGGGGGTCTTACCTGCAGGGAGCAGCAGTGCAAAAAACTCACCGATGCCGGCAGCGGCAGCGATGCAGACGATTAGGGCCGCTATCGAAAGGAGCTGTAACGGCAGCAATACACCGATCCGGGCTTTGAAGAGTTCCCAGGAGCGGGTGAGAAGGTCACCGATTTCCGGGAGGCCGTTTGGAGCTGCCTGGCGAGCCTGATCAGATGAAGAAGGCGGAATGGATTGAGGTTTTTCGGAATCTCCGGAACTCCTTTTCGCCTCATTTTGTTTGAGTTTATCGGCTTTCCATCGCTCGTATTCTTCACGGTCCTTGAATTCAGGCATGGTTCATCACATTTTGAATGACAGAGGGGTAAGCATCATGATATATGATGCGAGGGCAGTGATAACCTGAATGTGGTCCCGTCGGCCCCGGAAGTCGTGAACTCGACCTTTCCACCAAGCACGCTTTCACCAAAGAGTTTCATGGCATAGGTCCCGATGCCGCGTCCATGGTTGCCCTTGGTACTGAAATGGCGCTGAAAGACCCTCCTCGCCACATCATCGGCAATCGCCTGACGACTCCATACGTGAAACGTCAGATCCGGGTCATGATCAACCCAAAGTTTTACGGTGCCGCCATCTTCCGTTGCCTCGAAGGCGTTTGTGAGCATGTTCGTAATTATTCTCAGCACCAGATGCAGATCTGAGCGGACAGGGATGCAGGGAGCATCTTCCGGGGAAAACAGTATCTTGTTTTTCGCAGCGCAGTGGCCTGTAAAGACTGCCTGCATCTCCCTGATGACGTCATCAGTCGTGAAGTCCTGCATTTTGACTGCATACGTCTGCTGGTCCGATTGCGAAAGTGCCCGCTGGATTTCGACTTCTTTTGCCAGGTGACAGGATATCTGCTGTATCTGCCTGGCGAGCCTGTTCTTGCCTTCCTGATCCTTAAATTCCATCAGTTCGCTCGCTCCCAGCAGAGCCGTGATGGTATTGCTGATGTCGTGAAAGAAGGCGCGCTCCAGAGACGCCCGGCTCTCCTCAAGGGTTATGTTCTGTACAAAGAGGAGAAGGAATCGCGTTCCTTCCAGTGATATCGGGCATGACCTGACACGGAGGCAGAGATCTGTCTGTCTGCCATCCCTGCTGACCGTAGCAACGCATTTCTGCTCCTGCGGTCCATCGGTGGAAAGACTTGTCACAATGGCAATCGCAGCACCGCAGGTTGAGCAATAACGTGAGGTCCCGCATCCGCCCGGCATATCATGGGCATGGATACACCCGATTGCCTCACCGGGTCTAAGACTGAGTACGCTGCGGGGATCATCAATACCGATCATATCAAGAAGAGCACTATTGACCGAGAGGATCTGGCGGTGCTCGTTCAAAACGGCAATAAGGCCGCCTACGGTCTTGAGGAGGCCGTCAACAACAGGGTTACTGCTCGCTTCGTGGATATCACGATACAATTCTCCTGGCGTTGACCGCTCCGGCGATGCAAAGTGCGTTTCCATTAAATCCCTCCTCAACCGAAGTCTTTGTCCTAATAGCATTATAGGATAGAATGGTCCGGGATGCGAGAGAAAATAGACGCAACAGGCATAAAGGGACAGGAACTCAGGGGAACGGGCAAACTGCAGCGGTTCAGGAGAATGCTGTACTACCCAGAGGGAAAATGGCGGGGCGGACGGGACTCGAACCCGCGACCTCCTGCGTGACAGGCAGGCGTTCTAACCGACTGAACTACCGCCCCCGTTTAAAGACTCTTAAGAGTGAACTGTAATAGCAAAAAGCAGAAAACACTCAATTACCTTGTGTTACAGCCCATTACTGACTACCATTCACCACATATATTAAAAATGGTAGGCGGAACAGGGATCGAACCTGCGACATCTGCCTTGTAAGGGCAGCGCTCTCCCAGCTGAGCTATCCGCCCAAGAGACATATTTTATACACCAAAAGAGCCTTCCTTGTCAATCATCTGGTACGACAAAAAACTGAGAAGATACCGTAATTTACGATGGATTACCCCCTGTTGAGCAGGACTGCATACCATCACCCGGCAGGAGAGAAGTTACTTCTTTATGGCGACTGAGCCGTCAGCTGCGTTATACGTGTATTTTGAGAGATCGAGCTCAGGTGCGGAGAGGAGCGGCTTGATCTCTTCAAGACTCTGGGGGAAGCTGTCGTTTACCGCCCGGTGAGCCTGGATCGCTTTTTTGATTGCATCAAGGTTTGCTTCAATCTGCGCGTCCTTGGACCGGTGGTAAGCATCGATCATCCTGTCTCCCTGAACAGCTATCGGGTTATTTGGCTTCTCGTCAGGGTTCTTGGGCTTATCGGTGCAGGCGACAAATAATACCGGTAAAAGGCAAACAAGAATATATAATGCTTTCATGTTTCCATATTATCACAAATTACCCGCATTTCTTTTTAAATAGTGCGGTGGAGTGGGTTACGCTGTCGCGGACATCAGCTTTTTTTCTTGCAACGAGCGATGCGCTTGCCAAGAAGGCCCTGCAGGACCAGAATGAATTCCTTGTTACCTGGTTTCGTATGCTCTTTACGCTTCCGGTCCTTGTCGTTACATTGTTTCTGGTGCCATGGCCACGGCTTGATGCGGACTTCTACCTGGCATTTTTCGCTGCGCTTCCCCTTGAACTCATCACTGTCATTTTATATATTAAGGCCTTCAAACGTTCTCCTCTGAGCCTGACCATGCCCTTTCTGGCTCTTACCCCGGTCTTTCTGATAGCGGTCTCCTATGCTGTCCTTGGCGAAAAAGTTTCAGCCGTAGCCTATTTTGTGTTATCCCTTTACCACAAGCACAGGGCAGCGGGCATGACCGATCACCTTTTCTGTTACGCTGCCCATAAGAAGTCTTTTTAGCCCGGTTCGCCCATGGGACCCCATAATGATAGTATCCGCTTCCATTTCATCTGTCATATCTATGATCGCCTGCCATGTCTCTGCTTCTCTGACAAAGGCCTGCACCCTGATCCCTGAAGCTTCAGCCTTCTGTTTTGCCTTGTCCGCATATGATCGGGCCTTGACAACAAGCCTGTCCCAGGCTTCAGGCGATTCCCCGTAAAACTCTGCCGGCATATCAACCACAGACAGGATGATCAGCTCTCCCCCGTAGGACAGGGCAAAGTCGATAGCCTTTTCCGTTGCAGCGTCACTGTATTTTGATCCGTCCGTTGCGATCAGTATCTTTTGCCAGCCGACTGCCGCGTCCTTCGGAACAACAAGAACATCCCTGTGGCTGTATCCGATGACCCTTGCCGTAACACTCCCGACAAGGGCCCGCTCAAGCCTGTGCTGACCTCTCCTGCCCATGACGATGAGGTCGTAATTTTCAGCATCTGACAGGTCAACGATCCGCTCGTGCGTTTCGCCTTCTTCGCAGACCGTCCTGACCATGATCTTCGCTCCCACTGCAATACGTGCAGCCTCTGCAAGTGAGTCCTCGCACGGTTTGCGCATCGCTGCCATAACATTACCGACACTCGTCGTATCAAGATCGCCGAGGTACGGAGGGATGACCGATACCACAGTCATCCAGCATTTTTCATGCTCTGCAAATTTAAAGGATTCGCTGAGCGCATGCATGCTCGACGTCGAGCCGTCTATGGCAACGAGGATCTTCCGGTATCTGCCCATGATTACGCCTTTGAGTGGGCAAGTGCTTCCTGATGCTCACGTTGTTCAGCCCTGCGTCCCTGCCACATGGCCCGGAGAACGATAAAGGCGCCAAGGGCCAGGGCAAAGATCATTATGCCGAAGCTCGTGCTTTTCAGCATCTTTGTTGTCTGTTCGGTTAATGGTGAAATGAGGCCAAGCTGGGAAAGATAAACCGGGACCATCAGCGCACGGCTGAACAGCACGATCACCATGATCAGGCCCATTACCACTTTTATCATGAAGGGTTTGACATAGGTGGTGCCCATTGCACCAAGCTGAATGCCGAAGAGCGAGCCGCCAAGAATGATCATGGCAAGCCGGATATCAACCATGCCGTGAAGCGCATACTTGAACGAGCCGCCAAGTCCCATCACAAACGCGATGACAAGCTCGGTTGCCGAGGCCATGAGACTCGGTGCGCCAAGCACATAGATCATGGAAGGAACGCCGACAAAGCCTCCTACTGCAATCGTTGCGGCAAGAACGCCTGTTGCAAAACCGAGCGGTATGGTGAAGAGGATCGATATCCTTGCATTCAGACTTTTGAAATATACCATGGTGCCGGGGATGTTGACTGACTGGACCCATTTCGCCAGTTTGGTCATCTTCTCTTCTGCATGCATATTCCCTGACTTGTACGTCTTCCAGGCATCTCTGAGTACAAAGATGCCTACAACGGCGAGTACCACCACAAAGGAAACGCTGACATAGAGGTTTGACCCTGCATCACCGAAAGCTTTTTTAATACTCTCCTGGATATGCGCTCCGTAAAGAACGCCGGCCTCTGCTGAAACGCCGAGGGCAATACCGAGCTTTACATCGACCTGACCATATTTGGCTCTCTTAATGGCTCCGACCAATGCCTTCGGAAATTTGTGGCACATATTACTTGCCACTGCCACGAGTGCCGGCACGCCCATGCTCATCATGCCTGGGGTAAGGACGAATGCTCCTCCTGAGCCGATAAATCCGCTGACAAGGCCTCCTACAAAACCGACAAGAAACAGATATATGATGGTTATCGCATCAAGGTTTATGAAATTCGCTGCTGTTTGGGCTAAATCGTGCATGTCTTACTTAACCTCCATTTTCTTTTTTGATGCCTCAACTCCAAGCATCGTCCAGAAATGACCGGTAAAGGTGCCGTGGAAGTATGAGAAGATAAACGCCGCGATAATCGGCAGGAAGGCAAAGAGCCCGCCTTTGCCGAAGGTGTTATTGAGGAAATCCTGATTTAAGAGTAACGCGATATACAGTCCGGCGGAAACCAGGCCGGTCAAGATCAGGGGTGTCACAGGTTTCTTTCTTTTTTTCTGCTCGATTGATGTCATTGTTCCTCCGTTATTATGAGCGTGATTCCTGCAGGGGCTGCTGCTTCCAAAGTTCCGGTCTGTCGGAGAGTTTCCTGTCCTGGCTTTCTTCTTCCTGCAGGAATTCCCGCGCTGTTGTGTGTTCATTTTCCTCTGCGAATGTTACTGCTGCCATAAGCCTGTCAAACTTGCTCAATACTGATGTTTTCATGATGATCTCCTTTTTTATATTAGGGCCGTTGCCGGCCTTGAGATATGAACGATGGGTTTTGCAATATTTCTCAGAAGCCTTTTTATATCAAGTGAGTTCATTTTTTCTGACAGTGAAGGGCTTAAGAGCACCATATCTATGAATGCTTTTTCTTTCAGAATCGCCTTTATTGCAGCTGCTACGTCTCCATCAGCCGCATGACAGAGCAGATCGACAGAGACAATCTGAGCTTTATTGGATAACTCCCTGATCCTACCCTCGAGTTTTTCCCTGCAGTTGCTCTGTTGACACTCCATAATCTCTTTTGCGGTTTTCATGTCATCTGCCTCGGCGAACGTGGCTGCGGCCATGATATCTTCGAAATTGTCCGCAAGATGTATTGGCCTCATGATCAGTGCTTCAACGCTTGCATCAAGCGTTTTTGCGAGTTCCAGGACATAGGAGAAGCCTTCATCGCAGTGCTCACCTCCCTTGGTTACGAATAAGATCGTATCTTTCATTTCCCTATCTCCTTTTTTGAATTGCGTAATGTATATTCCAAACTTCATGCCATGACATAACTGTTCGAATTAGAAGGAAAATATGAAATAGAGAGGTTGTGGTATTGTTTCATACTGAAACAGGCGTGAAACAGATACGGGAAACTATTTCAGATATTTATTGCTTCGGATGGAGGTATAATGAAATCACGATGGAGAAGAATTCCCCGGCAGACGGGCAGGCAGACAGGGTCAGAAACAGGCGCGTGCATATGGCGAATGAGAGGACGTTTCTGGCCTGGATCAGGACAAGCATTGCAATAATGGCTTTCGGTTTTGTGGTTGAGAAGTTCGGGCTGTTTGTCAGGCAGTTCTCTTATTATCTTGCCCAGACGGGACATCTGCCACAGGCAGAACTGCAGACTTCTGTCAGTCAGCCGCAGGGATATTCTTCAGTGCTTGGCATTCTTCTCGTTGCATTCGGCGCAGTCATGGGCGTGCTTGCGTTCATACGCTACAAGAAGGTAGAACGTCAGATTGACGAGGATGCCTATCAGCCGTCGCGCATTCTTGATCTGATGCTTATGCTCTCAATGCTGATTATCGGCGTGTTTCTGGCGGTCTATCTTATGCACAGTCTGTGAGACGCACGACATTACTTCTTCAGAATTCTCCAGAGGCTGGTGCGCGAAATACCGAGGAGTTCGGCTGCCTTTGAGCGGTTGTTGTCTACGAAATCAAGAATCCTCTCTGCATAATCCCTGTTCAGTTCATCGATCGTCCTGACCCTGTTGGGTGAAATGGTCTCGACCTCGAAAAGCTTAATGGTCTGAGGAAGGTTGCCGGGCTGAATTGTTGCGGACTTTTCGAGTATGACCGCTCTTTCGATGATATTTTCGAGTTCTCTTACATTACCAGGAAAGCCGTAGGAGATCAGAATATCCAGGGCCTCTTTGCTGAACGCGGTTATTTTCTTGTTCTCTTTCTTCGCATACTTCTGCAGAAAATGTTTGATAAGGGGTGTAATGTCTTCTCTTCGTTCCCTGAGGGGCGGAATAAATATATCCATGACATTGAGGCGGTAATAAAGATCTTCCCTGAATTTACCTTCCTTGATCATCGCCGAAAGATTCTGGTTTGTAGCGGCGATAAGCCTGACATCAACCTTGATCGAGCGTGTCCCTCCTACGCGCATGAATTCTTTGTCTTCGATGACTTTCAGGAGTTTGGCCTGGAGCGAGGGCGTCATTTCCGCGATCTCATCCAGGAAGAGAGTCCCGGTGTCCGCCACCTCGATCAGTCCCTTTTTCGAAAATGCTGCGCCGGTAAAAGCTCCTTTTTCGTGGCCGAAAAGTTCGCTGGCAAGAAGCTCTTCGGTGAAGATGGCACAGTTGAGGCCGAGAAATGGTTTATCTCCCCGGGCGCTCGTATGATGGATCATCCTTGCGACAAGTCCTTTCCCGACGCCGCTTTCGCCGGTAAGCAGTACATTGCAGTCGGAATTGGTGATGCTCCTGATCACCTCGACAACGCGCTGCATGGTATGGCTTTTTGCGATGAACGGAAATTCCTGATCGATGCCGAGGGTGACTTTAAGTGCGGTGTTCTCTTTTTCTATCCTTTTTTTTTCCAGGACTTTCCTGATCTTGAGATTCAGTTCGTCAAGATTAAAAGGTTTGGTCACATATTCTGATGCACCTTTTTTCATGGCGGCAATTGCAGATTCAATGCTGCCAAAACCGGTGATGATGATCACTTCTGCGTCGGGCTCCTTCGTCTTGATCTTTTCAAGCAGCGTCAGTCCGTCCATGCCCGGCATCTTGATATCCGCAATGATCACGTCATAGAAGTTTGCTTCGAAAAGGGCGAACGCAGATATGCCGTCTTTTGTGCCGGTGACTTCATAGCCTTCCTTTTCGAGGGCATACGCAAGGTGCTTCAGGGATATTGCTTCATCCTCTGCTATCAATATTCTCTGGCTCATACTCCTCCGGGCAGCGTAATCAGAAAGGTCGAGCCTTTCTCTGATGTATTTTTCAGTTCGATCCTGCCTTTATGTTTCTCCAGTATACTGTACACAATGGCAAGGCCCAGGCCTGTTCCGTGGTCCTTGGTGGTGAAAAAAGGATCGAAAATTCTCTGGAGCTTTTCCTCGGGGATTCCCTTGCCCGTATCTGAGACCGCGATCTTTACCCGGGGACCGTCGCGGTCAATCGTAATGGTCAGCAGCCCCTTGCCTTCCATCGCGTCAACGGCATTATTGAACAGGTTGATGAAGACCTGCTCCATCATGTGACTGTCAGCCAGGACCGTGGCATCCTCCCGCGCCTGGACTTCGTAGCGGACGTCTCCCAGATCGTCGGTCGCCGCCATCTGGGTCAGTAAACCCTTGATCAGGACGGTGATCTGGACCGGGGCAAGCTCTGGAGGCTTTTCGCGCGCAAAGGCAAGGAGGTCGCTCACGATTCTTTTTACCCTCAGCGTCTGCGAATAGATATCCCCGACGGTTTCTTTTATGATTCCGGGACAGGTCTCGGCATCGATCTCCTTTGTGAGGATCTGCGCTGCAAGATAGATATTGTTGAGCGGATTGTTCAGCTCATGGGCGACCCCTGAGGCAAGCGTCCCCAGAGAGGCAAGCTTCCGGCCCTGGAGCAACTCCTCGTTCTTTTTTTCGATCTCGTGGTCTCTTTCGATAAGGTCGTTTTCCATTTTGTTAAAGGCACTGATCAGGACACCGACTTCGTCATGCTTGGCCGGGACCGGGAGGGAAGAAAAATCCCCTTTGCCGGCTTTTTCGATAGCGCTCGTGAGCATCTTCATCTGGTTGACTGCGCTGCGGACAATCCCAAATAATGCGGTAAAGCCGACGACAAGAAAGAGCGGGAACAGAATAAGAAGTGCGGTCTGCGAAAGTCTGACCGTGCGGTCAACCTTTTCCCGTGTCACGGTGTCAAGGCCCTTTGAGAGCGTCAGGATCTCCTCGCTGCCGATCTTTCGAAGCGCGGTCAACTCGGTATCCAGATCCCTGAGGTTACCCAGGATTGCCGATTCTGATCCCGGCTTAAACAGGATCTCGATCTGCCTGGCATTGACGGCAGGGCTTTCGAGAAATGTTGCCTCCATGAGCGGGAAAAAGATCGCATAGTGTGTGTTGCGGGCCTTCAGTTTTCCTATATTGTCGAGAAATTCCCATGAAAGGGTTTCGATCCTGCTGAAGCGCCGTTCGTAATCCTCAATGCTTGCCTGAAGGTTGCGTATCTGTCCATTGGTATCAAGGTGCTTATTCTGTTGAAGGATGTCCTTGATCTCTTTGATATAACTATGGACGCTTTCGATCTCGCGCACATCCCTGTACAGGAGGAAATTCTTTTCGTGGCGCCGGAGCTGGAGCGTTTTGCTGCGAAGCGTATCGGACAATTCAAGATTCCGTATCTCTTTTCTGATCTCGATAAAGTTCACATATGCGAAGATCGCCAAAATGGCTATGAGCGTAGAACTGATCAGAAAACTGAGAATGATCTTCTTCTGCAGGGACATGATGAGCTATATTAGCACCATCAACGGCAAAAATAAAAATGCCCCTGACGCCAAACGCGATCCCTTAACGAGGGCTGAAAGACATCAGGCGCCTACTACCAATACCGGACAGGGGGACTGATGAATCACTTTGCCGACCGTGTTGTCGCCGAAGATCCCTCTCAGCCAGCTCCGCTTTTTTGCTCCCATGACGATCACATCACACCGTTCCTCCCCGGCTACTTCGAGGATCTTTTGTGAGGCATCGCCTTCCTCGATCCTTGTTTTGACCATTACTCCTTCCGTATCGGCAAGCTTTCTGATTTCGGCAGCTTCGAGCCGGGACCCGTTGTCGAGCACGTCCGCGATATTCTTTATCCCAACGAGGTTCAGATCGCCTTCGTTGGGCGGCAGGACCTTGACTACCGTTATCCAGCATTTTTCATCGCAGGCCAGGTTGATCCCCTGCGAGAGCACTTCTTTCGAGCCCTTTATTGCGATTAGGACTTTTCTGTAGCCTTTCATTGCATTCACCTCACTACCAGAATTGGACAGGCTGCATTCATGATGACCCGTTCTGTTGTGCTGCCTAAAATTGCCTTATTCACTCCGTGGTATCCGTGGCTGCCCATAACGATCAGGTCGTGCTTCTGCTCTTTGGCCATCTCCACAATACGGTCAGGAGCGTGACCTTCGGATACGTGTGTGTTTACTGTTGTTCCCTGGAGCAGCGCAAATTCTTTTGCAGATTTTGTTATCTTCTCCGCTTCCTGCATCATGCTGCTGCGGATCGAATCTGTCTTGAAGAATTCAAGCATCTCCTCATAGCGGGGGATAACGTAGAGAACGGTAACCGAACTATGGTCCTGTTTAGCGATCTCGCAGGCACGCTTCACTGCCAGTTTGCTGAAGTCCGACCCATCATAGGGCACAAGGATAGATGCATATTCTCCTGTGCATTCGGTGCAGGGTTTCTTTACAACAAGCACATCAGTCGCAGCTCCTGCTATAACTCCAGTGGTAACGCTTCCCATCAGCAGCCTGTTCAGACCTTTCCTTCCGTAGGTGCCAAGGACAATAAGGTCTGCCTTCTTCCCCTGTGCAACGTCGAGGATCACCTCCACAGGATCGCCTTCGCAGAGCAGCGACTGCACCTCTATGCCGAATTCTGAAGCGACCATCTCCTTTGATTGCATGCATACTTTATTTCCGATTGTGAGCCTTTTGTCGAGCTGCTCGGGAGCTATGCCGAACTCCTCGGAATCGAAGAAGACCGCATGCACCATGATTACGCTGCCGCCTTGCCTGCGGGCTCTATTGGATGCCTCGATGAGAGCTGCCTTGCTCGACGGCGAATCATCGAAACCTACTACCATTGTTTCATACATGATTAATGCGCACCTCCACCCTGTCTGAAGACCAGGCCGACGCCAAAGCCTGCGCCAAGAGCAGAGAGGATCGAGAGCAGACCGTACAGGGCCGCACTGTTCTTTGCCATGCCTGCAAGGGTCTTTACCACTCCTGCCTGTTCCACCTGCACCTTTGAGACTGCCTGGTCTACCACCTTGCCGTCTTTCACCGCGTATACGGTCACGATATAATCTCCGGGAGGCGCCTGATACGGCCACTGCGTCAGGATGTAGTATGACTGTTTGCCGTCCTTCTCCTTCAGCTCAATCTTGCCGTCAGTTGTGCTGTAGAGTTTTGATTGTTCTTTGTACTTGATGAATTCACTGAACCATTTTTCTTTTTCCACAGCATTAGCAATGGGCTCGATTGCTGCATGCCTGCCGAGTGCAGGATACCCGACAACATATTTATCCATCTCATCCCTGCTGATCAGGTCCTCAAGTTTCCTGGTGCTGTGGATGGAATAGAGGTTCGGCACATATTCGAAATTCATGGTCTCGACGTTCATCCAGAGAATGCCGCCGACCTTGCCCTTTTCCTTCAGCGCTTCATGACCTTCCGGAGAAGCAATCTTGATGATGAGGTCAGTGCCGGGGTCAGTGATGCCGCTGACGCTTACCGTGCTGCCGTGGTAGAAGAAGTCGATATTGATATGGTCATGGTTGGCCTTAGCGGTCAGTTCCGCCGATGCCGTGCCGATGCATGCAAGCATGCTGATAACGATGAGTATCGGTTTTATTATATTTACGCTGATCACTGCTTTCATTTTAGTGTCCTCCTGCCTGTGATAAGAGTAATGATGGGGTGAGCGTCAGATCGAAGACGATTTTGACCGTGACCACCAAAACGATTATCGCGAGTATTATTTTGAGCTGTTCGCCCTTGAGTTTTCTGCCGAAGACCGCTCCGACCTGTGCTCCGACCGTTGAACCGATCAAAAGCAGCACCGCAAGGATAAAATCGACACTGTGGTTTGTGTACGCCTGAAGAAACGTAACCTCGATGCAGTTAAAGAGGATCTGGAAGAGGCTTGTCCCGACCACCACATGCATCGGCATCCTGAGGATGTAGATCATGACCGGGACCATCAGGAACCCGCCGCCGACACCCATGAGCGCTGCGAGCACACCGACAAAGCCGCCGAAAATGATCGGAAGGAGCATTGAGTGTGTCACGCCTGATTTTTCATAACGTGTCTGAAGAGGCAGGGATTGTAAAAACCGGGTAAAGGCATTGCTTTTCTCTTCTGTCGATTTTGCTGTTTCAATCTGGTTCTTGCTCTTGCGGAGGGCGCTGAGGCTCTCGATAAACATATAGGTGCCGACAGAGCCTAACATCAGCACATAGGTCATTTTGATCACAAAATCGGCATTCCCCATGGCCTTGAGTATCTTGATCGCCTGCACGCCGAGCAGGCCGCCGATGAAGCCGCCGATAAGGAGATGGACCCCCATCTTGAAATCGACATTGCCGACTTTCCAGTGTGCGTACGTACCTGATGTAGAAGCTGCCACGATCTGATTCGAATCCGTTGCCGCTGCTACGGTTGAGGGTATGCCGAGCATAATGAGAAGCGGTGTCATAAGAAAGCCCCCGCCGACCCCGAACAGGCCTGAGAGCAGGCCGACAGCCAGCCCGAGTCCGACCGGGATGAGAATATTTACGCTGGTGAGTGCTACCGGCAGATACAGATACATCAATCAAACTCCTCCTTTATGGTGTTGTAATTATGCGGTTTGCGGCTGCTTTGCCATGGTCACGATCGGCCGCGATGCTGTCCTTACCAGTCTGCTCAGTTGCCGTGAAGACAGGTTTCCGTCTTCTGTAATGTTCGGGCTCAGAAGCACCATGTCCACGCTGCTGTTGCTCTTCAGATAATCTTTCAGCGAAGTCGCAGCATCCTGGACCGCGGTATAGATTGCGGTTGTTACCCCCGAGGTCCTGCACGTTTCTTCGATGGCGTCCTTGATGTCAGTCCTGTCTTCGTCTGACGTCATAATCTGCTGCGCTATTGCAGGCTCGTTCTCCTCTGCGAAGGCGACCGCTGACATGATGTCCTCGATCTTCTTTGATAACTTCTTCTTGTTCACCAAAAGCACGGCCATGTTCTTGTCCATCATCTTTGCAAGATCAAGGGCATAGGTAAGACCCTCGTCAAGTCCTCCTTCTTTGTACGCTACAAATAATAGATTTCGTTTCATCGCTGACCTCCTTGGTCCAAAATCAATTACGTATAGTGCATGTTGAATGCCAGACTGTAACTTGCTGAAAGTAAAGTGAAAAGATTGCTCGTTACAATCGTGTGTTTAGAATATGAACAGCAAAGTCAGTAATTTTATGCGCTGTCCATATGCTGAACGTAAGATTTAATACATTGAAAAATAAATATTAATTGGAGATCGAGCGGTTGGTTTAGAGAAATAAACGGGTGGTGTTTAAATTATGAACAGTGTTAACGGCAGCAGTCTGGGTTTGCGGTGACGGCCCAGATAAACTCGGATTTTGATGATGAAGTGACGCGGTTAAGAACAATACGTGAATAAACGAAAAGCAAATACAAGGCCTCTTACCTTTTCTCTATGAATTTCAGGCGGCATTACTGAACCACATATTCAGTGAATCATGCCTCTGAGCCTTTCAGTTTTGCCTTTAACTCCCTGTTCTCTTTCTGCATCTCTGTCCATTTAAGGGCCTTGTCAATGGTCGAGAGGATCTGTTCTTTGCGAAAGGGCTTAATGATGAAGTCGAAGCCGCCTTTCTGGAGCGTCTCTGCCGCAGCCTCTTCAGTCGCAAAGGCAGTAATGATTACCACGGGGATATCCTTATTCACTGCCTTGACTGCGTCTAACAGTTCGCTGCCATCGAGCCCCGGCATTTTAAGGTCTGCGATCAACAGGTCAATTCCGCCCTGTTTTGCGATCTCAAGGGCCTCAAGCGGATTGTTTGTGGTGACTATTGTATGCGGTGTTTTTTCCCGTATGATCATGCTGAGAAGTTTCAGCATATCGGGTTCGTCGTCAACGGCCAGAATATTTGCAGACATGAATGTATCCTCCTGGTTATGCATTTTTTCCTCTCGGGTCTTTTGAGTCAGGCATTGCCGGCAGCGTTATGATGAAGGTCGTGCCTGGTGATTCAGACTCATCTGCTGTTTTTGTGTCAAAGGTTATGGTCCCGCGATGTCTGGTTATTATACCGTATGACACGGAGAGTCCCAAACCTGTTCCATCGCCGACCTTTTTTGTGGTGAAGAGCGGATCGAAGATATTTTTTCGATGCTCCTTCCTGATGCCGCTGCCTGTGTCGGTAATCCTGATCTCGATCCATTTCCCTTCTTTTACCGCGCGAGTCGAAACAGAGAGCATTCCTCCGCCCTTCATGGCATAGACCGCATTGTTGATGATATTGAGAAATACCTGCTGCAGTTCATCCGGATCGCCTTTCACCGGCGGGAGGTCCTGTCCCAGATCAAGTGCGTTAATCGATACCTTGCGGACAAGGAGGTTGTTGCCGAGCACGGTCAGGACCTCGGTGATATTTTTATTGATGTCCACGGTCGTTTCCGTATGTTCCTTGGTCCTGGCGAAGGTCAGCAGGTTATCCACCACTTTTTTCGCCTTATAACCCTGACCCTCGATCGTCTTGAGAATGTCGTGATTTTCCGAATCAGGCGGCGTCTTCTCCAGAAGCATATCCGTAAATCCGAGAATAATCGCAATGGGGTTGTTTATCTCATGGGCAACACCGGCTGCCAGCGTACCCATGGAGGCGAGCTTTTCCGTGTAGTAGCCCTGCTCCTCCATCTTCTTCCGCTCGGTAATGTTTCGGGAGATGCCCAATATGGCGTAGATATTGCCCGCATCGTCCAGCAGTCTCCTGAAGTTGGTGTTCAGCCAGATCTCCTTTTCCCCGACACGGATCAGGTGCGTCACCTGCCTGCCGCGCTTGATGTCATAGACCTCCTTGATGGTTTGAAGGAGCATCTCGGCCGTCGGCCAGGAAAAGATCTCGGCGATATTGTGGCCGATGATCTGGTCCTCAGGCCTGCCTAAGAGTTTTGAGCCATAACGGTTAATGGAGGCGAAGTTGCCCTCCCGGTCTATGGTAAAGATGATGTCTTCCGCGTTTTCGACAAGAGAGCGGTATCGCTGTTCGGATTTCTTCAGTTCCTTTGTCTGACGTGAGACCTCCTGCTGCAGTGACGACGACCAGCGGACCATAAGTGAGATGACGGTCAATGAGCCGGCAAGGATGATGAAGATCAGGACCCCCTGCATCATGAACTGCCGAATCTGGATTCCGTGGATCGCGCCTTCCACCTCGCTGACCGGAGCTACGACAGCAACCGACCAGATCCTGGTCTCAGCCAGGTCTGAAAGCACGATCGGGCTGTATGCGATAAGCTTCTTGATGATGCCTTCTTTGCCCCTGTGCCAGCCCGAAACATACCAGCTTGTGCCCTCTTTGCCGGTGAGCATCATCTTTTTCTGGATCTCGTTTATGCGGGCAAAGGAGATGGTCGACATCTTCTCCTTTCTGGCTTCAAAGGCGTTTCTGCCGATCAGGTTTTTTTCTATGTGATACAGAAAGGTGCCGTTGCTGTCGATGACCCAGGCATATCCGGTCTTGCCGGACTTGATCCCTTCAGTCAGTTTCTGTATCAGTGACGTCACGTCAATGACGATAACGATACTGCCGGCGAACTTGTCGGTTGCAACGGGGTGCGAGTCGTCAACAGAGACCTGCCAGACCGGCACGGCTATCTTCATGACCAGCAGCTGCTCGTCATTGCCCTGCGGCAGGGGGTAGACCTCGCTTGCAAGAATGGCATCACGCTTTACGCTGTCTTTTGCCCACTGATAATATTTCATATCCTCGGGGTCGGTCTGCAGGATATCGAAACGCGAATCGGTGACGGTATAGGACTGCTGTCCTGTTGAGTCTATATAGCGGATCGCGATCGCTCCCTCCTGTCTCAGGCTTGAAAACGCTATCTGCATACGTTTGGGCAGGAAGCTTTTTTCATAATACTGGACTGACGGGGAGAGCGAAAGAAGAAGCAGTTCCTTATGGACTGTCTGAATATGCTGTTTGATCTGTTCTGCCGCATGGCGGGCCAGAACGAGCTGCTGCTGGTTGAAGTCGTCAGTCACGACCTCCTTGACCTTGGCCATAAACTGCCAGCCTGAAAGCAGCACAATCGTCAGAAGGACGACGGAGATAATAACGGTCTTTCGTATCGGATTTTTTGAAAAATACTTATTAAGCGGCTTGAAGGAATTATGCCGACCTGAAGGTGCGGCGTTGGATGTCCTGTTGAATATGTTCATCGTGTGGTAACCGGGTCGGAAGGAGAAAGGGCGCTTAGTGTCCTTTCTCCTTCCGGCGTTATTATATCTTTACGACATAGACAGAACAAGGGCTGTGCTTTACGACCCTGGATGCAACACTGCCCATTTTGAATCTTGATGAAGCGCCGGTGCCGCGACTGCCCATAAGAATAAGATCAATCTTCTCCTTTTCGGCATATTCTATGATGGCGTCAGGAACTGACTCTGCAGCCACAATATGCCGGCAGGTAGCATTAATATCATCGATGGTCAGGATGCCGCATGCCTGCTGAACGATAAACTCGGCGCGTTTTTCCATTGACTCTTTGACCTTGTCACGCGCTGACGCCGAGATTTCAGTCTCGAACACCTCAAGATACGGCATGACATTGATGAGACAGATATTTGCTCCCTTGGTCTTTGCATAGTCTGCAGCGATCTTGAGGGCCTCTGCCGAATATGTTGATCCGTCAACCGGAACGAGTATTTTCATGGTGTTCCTCCTTTTATTAATGTTTGGCCTTGCTCATCGACAGACCGACGCCGTCAAATAAGAAGTAAATTGCGAATCCCCACCACATGGTGTAGATAACGTAGAAGACGAGGAGTGCTGTCATAAGCACGGCCTTTTCTTTCACCTGGACCGGCTCTACCTTATAATAGTTGTACGCAGTTTCAATAGCCTTTTTTGATACATCAGAGATGATCTTGGCCTGCTCGACCTTGCCGTCCTTCTTCAGCGCCTTATCCATGGCGGTGAATGCGTTATACCACTGCCTGAAGATCTTCTTCTCGTCATCGTGGCTGTAGCGGGTCTTGACCGCCTCTCCCTGGTTTTTATACATGGCGTCAGAATCCTGCAGCGCCGATGCGAGTATCGCTCCGAGGTCGCCCTCGATCTTCATGTCTGTTCCGGCCACCTCGATTTTGGCGCCTGCAGCGGTGAGGACCTTGCTTATGTTTTGGATCCGGGCCTCTGTGTCGCCCGGCTTGTCATCTGCCTTTGCCCCGCTGATCTTTACCGAAAGGACCTGGCCGTTGAATTTATCGGCACTCTTTTTGAGTTCAGGGATGAAATAGGATGACCCTTTCGAGAGCGTATTGAACATGTCGTCAGCATAGGTGAGTCCGTTTCTGCCATCGCCGAATACCGGCGAGAAGATCAGCAGGAGCACCCCAAAAAATGATGCGGCCAGCAGTGCGCCTATTGTTAACGATGTCTTGTTTGTCTTTGCCATGACTATTCCTCCCCTCTGAGTTTGCCGATATTAAGAAAGAATTTGCTCATGACCCAGATGCCGAAGATACTTACCACGATCCAGAAGATGATGTTGCCGGCAAATTCGATGTTGGTCACGACTGACTTTGACATGGAAATATATTCGAGTTCTACCATCTTCTTTGGCAGGGTGCTTACCCTGTTGATGAAGCCGGCAATGATCGAGACCGCATAGAAGCCGAGGATATGTGTGCCTTTAACGACCTTTGTTACGAGCGCGCCGACCTGGATGCCGATGAGTGATCCGATCAGCATGCCCATCGCAAGCGTGTAGAAAACATAGCCATAGATGGCATACTGGGCGATTGATGCAAGTCCTGCCGTAAATATGATCTGCAGGATGTCAGTGCCGACGGTCGTTCCTGCAGAGACGCCGAAGACGTATACGAACATGGGGAAGGTGACGAAGCCGCCGCCTACGCCCATGATCGCTGCAAGCATACCGACTACGAAGCCCCCCATGATCAGGAAGATGGCAGATATCTTTTTGCCGCCTACCACAAGGTGTTCGTCAAACGTGATGTAAGGAGGGATCTTGACAGACTGGACTTTCATGGCCAGTGCCGGTGTCGTGTCTGGTCCGCTGTGTGCACCGCCGTCACCGCTTTTCTTGGTTGATCTCATGAAGTCAATGAAGGCATAGAAGCCGAGAAACCCAAGCAAAACAGCGTAGACCGTGCTGATGAAAGCCTCGCTCAGCAAGGGGTCCTTGTTATAGAGTGCCTTGTTGATTGCGCCGCCGACAAAGGTTCCGACGCCTGAGCCGACCAGAAACCATACGGCAAGCTTGACAGAGACGTTACCCAGTTTTCTGTGGACTGTCGTTCCCATGATCGCCTTGGCGAATATGTGAAATACGTCCGTGCCGACTGCGAGTATGCCTTTCACGCCGGCAGCCATAAGGGCCGGGGTGATGATAAAGCCTCCTCCTGCACCGATACAGCCGGTGATGAGGCCTGCAGCGAGACCCACTGCAATGGATACCATAAAGATGAGATTGGAATAGTGTGCCGGAGCATACGCTGTCTTGCCTCCGATCATGTCTGCGGCGTTCAGCGATGAGACCACCAGGATCGGCAGTATCATTACCAGCAGCAGCAGCAGCTTTTTGCGGTTCTTCAGGATGTTCATGGAGACTTCGAAGTCCCATTTGGCATAGGCAACAGAACCTGCCATGAGAAACTCGTACAACCTTCGCGGAAAACTCATAGTAAAACCTCCTTGTGTATTATCTGAGTCGTTCAAATTCAGACTGAAATTTATAGCTGTCGCTTCGGCCCTGCAGCTTGGTATAGGCGACAGGTGTGTTGTCAGAACTGAGAAGCAATCTGTGCACAACCAGCACGGAGACGTTTTCTTCAAGGTCAAGGTATCGTGCTGCATCCCCTGTTGCCTGAGACACTTCAACCGTCTGGATAACTTTAAAGATCTTTTTCAGGGCCTTTTCCTGAAGAAAGAAATAGAGCGATACTCCTGCGATATCAAGGCGGTCTATCTCAGGGGTAATGCGGTATGGGATGAAGGATTCGTCGACATACGCCGGGTGTCCGTTAAGAAGTCTTCTGCTGAGCATATAATAAATATCTCCGTCAGTCTTCAGATAGGACCGGATGTCCGGAGCAGGCTCCTTAATCCCCCTGAACAGGAGTTCCTTTTCTGCTTTCACCTCCTTTCCAAACATTTCTTCGGTAAATATCGTTCTCATGGCAACGCCCACGACCGGCAGGACGCTTGTGACAAAGGTCCCCTTGCCCTGGATCTTCATGAGGTAACCGTCTGCGGTGAGGTTATTGATGGCCTGACGGACCGTGATCTTGCTGATGTTATAGGTCCTGCTCAGCTCATCCTCTGAGGGGATCCTGTCGTTGAGCTTCCAGTTGCCTGAGTTGATCTCCTCAAGAAGGATCCTGGTAAGCTGGATGTAGAGCTTCTCCTGATTGAATCTGTCTACTGTTTTAGATTGAGACAGTGATGTTTCAGAATGGATCATAACAACATATTATTATAATGATATGATGATGTCAAGAGATTTTTTCGTCTATCTTAATAAAGTGACATCGGGTATGATATTTACTATGCATGCTGATACGGTAACATGCCTGAATAAAAGGACTTTTTTGTATAATATCAGGCTCGGGAGATGCTATGGTTTTTTATAAAAAGATATCATTCTATCTTATTCTGATGGTCATAATCATACCTGCCTTTCTTCTCTACAGAGCCACATTACGCGGTTTGGATGTCAACGGGTACCTCCTGAAGAAGAAGGATCTGGTAATCAGCGTTACCGGAACATCCACTGGAACGATCAAGGCTGACAATGAAGTGAGGCTCTCGGCGCAGAGGATAGGCAGAATTGCAAAACTCCATGTGGAAGAGGGCACAAGAGTCGGTGCCGGCAGCAGCATTGCCGATTTCGAGTCTGACGAGGTGCAGCAGAGGCTCCTTCTTGCCTCAGCGTTTCTGCAGCGGATGAACGCCCAGCTCGATGGTCTGAAGCTTGGGCTGACGTCGTTTAAAGCCGATGTAGAATCGAATATTATAAAGGCAGAGGCCGTTTTCGATGAAGCTGAAGCGCGCTTAAAACGTTTCCAGGAACTGAAAGATAAGGGCTTTGTATCGCAGAGCGATCTTGACGTTGTTAAAAGGGAGCATGAGGTCGCCAAGGCCTCCTCTGTGGCTGCCCGTGCCGCCAGGCAGCAGATAGGAGCGCGGGAGGCAGAGATAAAGGCCCAGGCAGCAGCAGTCGAACAGTCTCAGCGAGAATACAATCTGGCAAAGCTCATGCTCGACTACTCGTTTATCAAATCACCCATTGCCGGTATCGTCACAAGCCGGCCGGTAAAAATTGCGGAGACCGTACCTGTCGGTGCTCTGATCGCCTCGGTGGTCTCTACCGATTCTCTCTATGTCGAAGCCTTTATCGACGAGGCCGATGCGGCCAAGATTGTGATCGGACAGCAGGTGAATGTCACGATGGATGCGTATCCGGAAAAGCATATGCAGGGAGAGGTATATCTGATATCTCCCGTGGTCCTGGGCAACAAGCAGGAGGCACGAACCTTTGAGGCGAGGGTCAGACTTCTTGACAGGAAGATCTTGACAAAGCCGGGCATGTCAGCGGATGTTGAGGTGGTGGTGAGCAGGAAGGAACAGGTGCTGATTATTCCGTCCCAGGCTATCGTCGAGAAGAATAACGCCAAATACGTCTACCTCGGCAATGGCAATAAGGCAGTATTCAGACAGATAAAAACAGGACAATTCAACTGGACGTATACAGAGGTGACGGAGGGGTTACAGGAAGGGGACATTGTCATAACCAATCCGGATATTGCCGGTCTGAAGGATAATGCGCGGATAAAGGTGCTTGTTTCAGAGAAATGATCGTCCTGAAGGATATATACCGGTCCTACGAGCTTCCCAAGATCACGGTTGAAGTTCTGAAGGGGATCAATCTTGAGGCAGAGCAGGGGGATTTTATCGCCATCATGGGCCCATCAGGATCAGGCAAATCAACGCTCCTCAATATTCTCGGATGCCTCGACAGGCCTACCTCGGGCCGCTATCTTCTGGATAATATCGACGTATCTACCAAAAACGACAATGAGCTTGCAGAGATCAGAAACCGGTCGATCGGTTTTGTGTTTCAAAGCTTTAATCTCCTGCCCCGTTTTCCGGCATGGAAGAACGTCGAACTCCCTCTCCTGTACGGCGGAGTTGAACCCAGAATGCGGAAGCAAAAGGCTGTCGAGATGCTTTCACGCATGGGACTGGGTGACCGGTCAGACCATAAACCGAGTGAGCTTTCGGGCGGCGAGCAGCAGCGCGTTGCGATAGCGCGTGCCCTGATCAACAGCCCGGTCATTATCCTTGCTGACGAGCCTACCGGTAATCTCGACAGCAAGGTCGGCAGGGAGATTATGGAGATATTTTCCGAACTGAACCGGGGGGGCGTTACCATTATCCTGGTGACTCATGAGCTTGAGATAGCCGGTTTTGCGAAGAGGACCATAACGATGCGCGACGGAGTGTGCTTATAGTGGATGCGCGTGAGGTCCTGAGCCTTTCGAAAGACGCACGGCTGAGCAACAAGATGAGGTCTCTCCTGACCATGCTTGGCGTGATCATCGGGGTTGCCTCCGTGATTATGCTGGTTGCCATCGGGGCGGGCGCCAAGACCTATATACACCGCGAATTGGGCAATCTCGGCACGAACATCCTTATCGTTGTGCCTGGCAAGACCTCCACCAAAGGAGGCATTCATCCTCCCACGGCAAGCACGGTCCGCAAGCTGGTGTACGATGATGCGATTATTTTAAAAAAGCGGGCCCGTCATATTGCCGATGCCGTGCCGCTGATCCTTGGCTCCTCAAAAGTCAAATATCTCAACCAGAGCAGGGACAATAACGTGGTCGGCTGCACAGAGACCTATTTCGACCTGAGGAACCTTTCGGTCGAATCCGGCAGATTCCTGGGTAACTCTGACATTGAGTCAAAGAGTCGGCATCGATTTTGACGACATCGTCTTCATCCCCACCACGACTGCGCAGGGGCTTTTGGATACGGACGACCTGTTTAATATAACGATCAAGGTGAAGTCGGCCGCCGAAATAGAGCCTGCCATAGAAGAGACCCGCCAGATCCTGATGAAGCGCCATGCAAACAAAGAGGACTTTACGGTGATGAGCCAGGATGAGATGCTGGGAGTCATGAACAAGGTGCTGGGCGTGATGACTGCCGTACTTGCGGGCATCGCCGCCATATCGCTGCTTGTGGGCGGCATCGGCATCATGAATATCATGCTGGTGTCCGTGCGTGAGCGGACGCGTGAGATCGGCATCAGGAAGGCGCTCGGTGCAAAGAACAAAGATATCCTTATCCAGTTCCTGGCAGAGTCCGTGACCCTGAGTCTTATCGGCGGACTGGGGGGAGTGCTCTTTGGCGGCATGGTGTCGCTTGGATTTCAGCTCTTTATTCCCTATCTTCCGATGGAGATATCGTGGTGGTCGGTGCTGCTTGCCTTTTTCTTCTCTGCGTCAGTCGGCGTGTTTTTCGGTGTCTACCCTGCACGCAAGGCATCTCTGTATGATCCGATTGTTGCCCTCAGATATGAATGACACTGAGCTGACCAGGATAGTCGCATGGATGGATCAGGGCCTCCGGGGAAGGCAGCTGGCCGGTCACTATACGTCCTCTGTGGATGAGAAGGTCGTTGGCATATTTAATTCCCTGGCGGATGATCCTGAACTGCTTCTCGTTGCGACCGGAGGCTACGGCAGAAAAGAGCTTGCACCGTATTCGGACATTGACATCATGTTTCTTTCCGAGAGCAGGAAAAATACCGCTGCAGCAGAAAAGGTCCTGTACCGGCTTTGGGACGAACGGCTGGACATCAGTCATGCATTCAGGACGCTCAACGAGTGTACTGAGGAGGCATTCAGGGATATCCGGACCAGGACTGCGCTTCTTGAGTCGCGTTATCTCGCCGGCAGCAGAAGGCTCTATGAGAGGTTTACGAAAGAGGTCTATCCTGCTATTGCCCACCGGAAGCAGAAGCAGTTCGTGTCGGAAAAGCTCGCCGAACGGGAAAAGCGTCATATCAGCACCGGAGATTCGATCTATCTTCTTGAGCCCCATATCAAGGAAGGCGACGGCGGACTGAGGGACATTCATGCCGTTTTGTGGCTGGCCCGGGTAGTATTCCGTATAAAGGATATTGACGGTCTCGGCGCAATCCTGGACCGCCATGATTATAAACGCTTTCTTGATGCCTATGACTTTATGATTCAGATACGGTATTGTCTCCACGCTGAAAGTAAACGCCAGAACGATATCCTCTCCTTCGAATATCAGCGGGCTGTGGCCTCCCGACTGGGCTTTCGCGATTCAAATAAATTCAGCGGAGCCGAGCGGATGATGCGCTACTACTACCTTAAGGGCAGGATTATCAAGGAGATATCGCATGCGGTTATGGTACAGTGCAGCAGGCAGTATGCACCGCTCTTCAGGGATTTCACGAAGAAGAAGATCACCGGGGACTTTTCCCTGTCCGGGGGAAAACTGATCGCCAGGAATGAAGCCGTCTTTTCCGGCCATTCTGAGAAGATCATGGAGGCGTTTTACCATCTATCGAAAACGGATAAGCGGTTCAGCAACAGGCTGCGCGCGCTGATACGGGACAGCCTGCCGAGGATAAACAGCCGCACCAGAAGCATTCCTGCTGCCGTACATCATTTCCGCGAGATCATGAAGGGGAGCCGTGTGTCAGAGACGCTCAGAGAGATGCATGACAGCGGCGTGTTAGGCAGGTTCATCCCGGAGTTCGGCGCTCTGCGTTCGCTTGTGGTGCATGAGGCATATCATATGTACACGGTCGACGAGCATACCCTCCTGGCGATCAGGAATCTGGAACGCCTCAGGACGACAACGGTAAAAAGTCTTGAAGCGCTGAAAGAGATTATTCTCGGCATGGGGCAGCTTGATGTACTATTTCTTTCGATCCTGTTCCATGACATCGGCAAGGCAGTCGGAAAGCATCACGAGGAAGAGGGATATAAGAGGCTGAAATCTATCATGGGCAGGCTGAATATGCCCCCGGAAAAAAGACTCAGGATCGAGTTTCTTGTGAGAAACCATGTCCTGATGTCGCGGATCGCCATGACCAGGGAGATCGATGACCCCGAGGTGATCGCGCTTTTTGCCGATGCAGTCGGTGACCGTGAGAACCTCAGGGCGATCTATCTTATTACGTATGCCGATATGTCTGCGGTGAACCCCCAGTTCTGGAATGCCTGGAAATCCTCTCTTCTGTCGGAACTGTATGAGAGGACCTCACAGTATCTCTCGGGCTCCGGGGGCGTTGCAAAAAACCATGATGTCGCAGCCCTTTTTCCGGGCAAGACTGCCCTGCAGAAGGGTCTTTCCCTGTTCCTTGAGGCCATGCCTGAGCGGTATCTCCTTTCAACGACCGATGCAAGACTGAAAGAGGATTTCCTGCTTTACCAGAAGGCCTCGGACCGGGGCGCAGCAGTGCGCATTGAAGTCATGCCCGACGGCATTGCGGAGATCGTTATCAGTGCATCGGATGCTCCCGGAATCTTCTCGCGGATCGTCGGCTTCCTGTCCATGAAAAAATTAAATATTGTTCATGGAAGAATATTTACTGGAAAGAGCGGAATTGTTATTGATAAAATTGCGGTCTCCAACTGGAAGGACGTCTGGTGGGACGGGCTTGAGTCAGATATCGTCGTCGGCCTCGAAGCTGCGGTGCTGAAGCGGACAGATATACCGTTTACCGGCCTGACCCATGAGAAGCACGGGCTTTTCGATGCCTTTGTGGAGATCGACAACGAATCCTCGGATGTATATACGCTTGTGGAGATCTTTTCGCAGGACAGAATTGGATTACTGTATGATATTTCGAGGATTTTTTATCAGAAGGGGGCAGGCGTTGTATCTGCCCGCATCAATACGGAGGCAGGCCTTGCGCAGGACATATTCACGATTCGCTGCGGTGACAATAAGGCGGATTATGAGACGGCGCTTGAGATTCTGAGAGACTTATGGAATATGCTAAAAAACTGAAGAACTATTCACTGCTGATTGCATTTCTTCTGGTCATGCTCGTCATCGGCCTGGTACTCCGGGGCCCGCATATCTCCAATACGCTCAAGAAGGTCATCCTTCCTGAACTGGAACTGGCCACAGGAAAAAAGGTGATCGCCCAGAAGATCTATATCAATATCTTTCCGTTGTTTATCGAGGCAAGAGACCTCAAAATATTTGACGACGAGGGAAACAAGATCCTTCTTGCAAGAAGGGTCAAGGCATATCTCGACATTTCGGGACTCTTCAACCGGTCTCTCACGATCCGGCGGCTTGTGATCAGGGAGCCGGTCCTGGAGGCGACTCAGGAGCAGGCTGAGTCAATAGAAAAGAATATTCGGGACTATCTTGCAACAACGCGCAAGGATAGTCTGAAGGTGAAGGTGATTGCCCTGGACCTGCAGCAGGGAAGTGCGCGCCTCAGTTCCCTTAAGCTCAAGACCGCTCTGGATATAAAGGGGGTAAGCGGGGAAGCCATTCTGAGCGAAACACAGCGGCTTCGTGTTGACGCAAAAAGCGTTTCAATGCGCAGGGAGGGGCTTCCAGAGCTGACTGCCGCCATATCTGCAGGGGTCCTTGTCAAGGGCAATACGGTTTCTATTCAGAAGATCGCCGTGACAACCCACGGTTCGCAGGTTACTGCAGAGGGCGATGTTAAACAGGGCGGCGCTGACCTGAAGACTGCTGCCTCGGTTGTCGTCTCGTCGGTCAAGGAGCTCTTCGGCCTGAAGAAGAGCGGTGAAGGGAAGGTCAGCGTGAGCGGCATGGTGAAGTACGCAAAGGACAATACTACCCTGGATCTTTCTCTGGCCGGCAATTTTTATCTCGAGACCCTGATGGAACTCCTTAAGGTCAATGAAAAGCTGGAAGGCCTGGTAGAGTTCAAGGGAGACGTGAAGGGACCGCTTAAGGATATCGTGGCAAAGGGCAGCGCTGTCATGACAAAAGGAAACCTGTACCACGTTGAGATTGATAAGGTTGCCTGCAAAGTTCACTATGAAAAGGGGACGATGCGTTTTTTCGATGGCGACGGCAGGCTGTATAATGGAAGGGCGACGGCCTCGGCTGCTATAGCCTTGCCTGTTGTCAATCATTTCACGCTTGATATCGATTTTGCCGATGCAGACAGCAAGCCCCTCTTCAAGCTGATCGGCTGGGACCCGGGCGTGCCGCCCGGTAAAGTGAAAGGCACGCTTCACCACGCAGGTGAACGGTTCAGCCCCAAGGGAATTTTTCACTATGTAAGCGCTGAAACCGGCAACGACGTCCTTGGACGTGTCAGGAGCATGACAGGAAGCTATGACCTTGAAGGTGATCTGCTGGCACTTCGGGATCTTACGGTGAGGACCGGAAAGTCCGAGGCCCTTGCCGGCGGTATGGTTGATATTAAGCACAAAACACTCGACCTGCCTGTCGTGATGACAACTACAGACCTGCATGAAATAACCGCTCCATACTTTGAGCCTTTGAAGGGCGAGGGTGAGTTCAGAGGAAAGGTGACCGGGACCTTTGACGACCCCATGATCAGCGGAAAAGCGGCGATTGCAAAGGCCTCCCTTTCAGGATATCCGGCTGAACGTATTACGGCAGATCTCGCGTACCGTAAACATCTGCTTGAGGTAAAGGATCTGGCCGCAGGCGACGGCAGCGGCAGCGCCCATGTATCCGGCACCATAGCGTTTAAGGATGCAAAAGAGCTCTTTGATATTGCACGCCCCACCTGGGGGCTGCGGGCCGTAATGAAGAATATCGAGAGCGGGAAATTCGTAAAGATATTTTTCCCGGGGTATTCTGGCAGCGGACGGTTCTTTGCAACGGCTCGGCTGGAAGGCTTCGGCAAACTGCCTGACGTAAAGGCGGAGGTATCGCTTGAGACGGCCACCGTCTTCGATGTCCCTGTTCATGCAGCGTCCTTTCATTTCGCGTATGCAGCATCAAAAATCGTTTTTACCGCCATGACGGTCAGGCAGGGAGAGTCTGTTGCCCGTGGCGAGCTGACGATCTATCCGGACGAGACATTCTCCTATACCGCATCGGCTGACAACATCAGACTGAGTGATATTATCAGGCGGCCACTCCAGGGAGAGGTGATCGCGACTCTTACCTCGGAAGGCCGGGGAGCCTTTGATAATCCGACAATTTCGATCGATGCCAGGATGATTGAAGGAGCGCTTAAGGGGAAACAGATCGGCAAAGGGGTGATCACCGCCTCGCTGAAGGATAAAGAGTTTGTTGCAAATGCAAAGCTCATCAATGACCGCATCACCATGTCGGCCAGGGGCAGAACGGACGGCCTCATGCCCTGGGAGGCTTCTGCCGATTTTCAGACAGGAAGATACGATTTCCTGATAACGTCTCTGCTTAAGGATATCCCGGAGGATCTTATTCTGAACCTTAATGGGTCGGTTTCACTGCACGGCACCCGGAATCATATTGCGGGTGCTGCATTGATTCGCCATGTCGTGCTTTCGATGTATGGCTACAGCTTTACGAATGAGGAGGAGATATCTTTGGACCTGAAAGACCGGGCGCTTTCTCTGGGCAAAATGGCCCTGCGAAGCGGCAGCACGGTTTTCCGCGCCGGCGGCAGTATTGACTTTGGCAGGAGCTATAATATTTCGGTGGAAGGCAGTTCTGCACTCTCTCCGTTTAAAAGCTTTTCGACCAGGCTTGGTGTTTTGAGGGGCGATGCTGTCTTCGTGATCGGGGTAAACGGTGACTGGGAAAACCCCAAGGTAAACGGCGGCATCAGTCTTGCCAACGGCTCCATCGGACTGAAGGATTACCCCTCTTATCGCATTACGGACCTCAAGGGATATCTGTATATGGACAATGACAGGGTCGTACTCCAGGACCTTCGCGGCAAACTGGGCGGCGGAGACCTGGATCTGTCCGGTGTCCTGTATCTGAAGAAGTTCGCTTTCTCGCGCTTCTATGTGGAAGCAAAGATGAATAATATCACGAGCATCATATCACCGGAGTTTTCGGTGAACTTTGGCGGGAGCCTTCTTTACAAGGGGACTCCTCTTGCGCAGATAGTATCGGGCAATATTGATATAAATCGTGCGCGGTACAAGGAACGCGTGGAATGGAAGAGCTGGCTGCTCCAGGCAAAGAAGGCGGAAAAAATCCGGACAGACATTGCGAGTTATGAGAAGGCGAACCTGAATATCAAGATCACCGGAAAGGATAACATCTCGATTGATAACAATGTCGCGCGGGCGGTCGTAAGTTCTGATATGGTGTTGCGGGGGACCCTGAATCGTCCGGTACTGTTTGGCAGGCTCGAAACAAAGGATGGGACAGTATACTTCAGGAATAATGAATTTAAAATTCTGCATGCCAGCACGGATTTTGCAGATCCGAACCGTCTCAATCCTGTTATTGCCATCGCGGCCGAGACAACGGTCAAGGGCTACCGGATCAAGATGAACCTTGAGGGGCAGCTTGACCATTTTAATATGTCACTTGTTTCGGACCCGCCGTTGAAGGAGATGGATGTGCTTTCCCTGCTGACGGTCGGACAGGCCGGAGGAGGCGTCAAGGGCTTTGAGGCTGGCATAGGCGCCGGCGAGGCGACATCTTTTGTGACCGGCAAGATGCAGGATGTGATCGAGGAGCGGGTGCGTTCGATAACCGGCCTCGACCGTTTTCAGATCGATCCCTATGTTTCAAAGACCACGGGAACGGTCGAACCCATGGTGACAGTATCCAAGCGCATGCTTGGGGAAAAGTTCTTTGTGACCTATTCAAGCGCTCTGGGCAGCAGGGAAGAGCAGATCGTAAAGCTGGAATACTTCGTGAATAAAAAAATATCTCTGGTCGGCATCCGCGACGAGCGCGGCATCGCAGGCGGCGATATTCGTTTCAGATTCGAGTTTAAGTAAAATAGACGGGTTTAAAGGACAGGAAACGGTTGAAAGCAGGAACTGACATAAAGACGCGCAGCGTAAGCAGACTGGTCGCCCTGATCACGACCTTCTCTGCCTGCCTGTGCCTGCTTTTGTCTGCCGCTCCTGCTGCTGCCGCTACCGTCGGCACGCTGGAGATCGAGGGGCTCCATTCGCTTGAAAAGCAGGAGATGGTCGATATGCTCGGCCTCAGGGCTGGTGATCCTGTCGATGCCGAGATCATCAGGACTGCTATTAAACGGGCCTTCCGAAAGGGGATCTTCGATGATATTTCGATCGAGGTCACAGACGGCGAGCCCTGCCTTGTGACGGTGAAGATACGCGAGAAGGATATGATCCGGAAGGTTGACGTGCAGGGGAACTATTCTCTTTCTGCCGGAACGGTAAGAGAGTTGCTTGCACTGAAGGAGGGCGGGGTGATGCGCCCTGACCTTATTGATCAGGCAGCCGCAGAGCTGAAGGCTCAGTTTGCCTCCCTCGGATTTCCCGAGGCGAAGATCGGGATCAGTGCGTCCCGGACTGCAGAGCATCACCATGCGGTAACGCTTACGGTTACAATCGAAGCCGGTCCCCCTCTTGTCATAAAAGAGGTGAAGGTCACCGGCACTGACCTTGTCCTGGCGGGCGACCTCAGGGTATCTTCCGGCGATATCTACGATCAGGTCAGGATCAGAAAAGAGCTGCAGAGGATACGGGAGAGGCTGAAGAAGGACGGCTATGTCAAACCGAAGGCAGGTTCTTATTCTTTTCAGGATGGTATCCTTAGCGTGCCGATTGAACCTGGCAAGAAGCTTTCGGTGGAGCTTCAGGGCAATAGTGCGCTATCGACCGGGCGTCTTGTAAAGGAGCTGCCGTTTTTTGAAGGCGAGGTCTTTAATGACGAGTCTGTTGATGAAGCGGTAAACAGGATGCTCTCCCTTTATCATAAGGAGGGGTATTCCCTTGCCCAGATAGCGCCCGTGGTGCAGTCGGATCAGCAGCAGCTCGAGCTGACTTTTTTCGTGTATGAAGGCAGACAGGCTAAGATCGGGACGATCCAGTTCAGCGGTGCTGAGCTTCCTCCACGCATACTGCAGAGTGTGCTCGAACTGAAAGAGGGCGCGCCATATAATCCGGACGTCAGACAGCGCGACAGGGATACGCTCAGGGAATACTATGCTGCATTGGGGTATCTCGAAGCCTCGGTTGGGGAGATAGAACTGCGTACTGATGAGACCTCCGGCAGGATAGACCTGATCGTCCCTATTGACCAGGGCAGGCTCACAACCATTGACATCCTTGATATCAGGGGTGTTGAGCCGTCAAGAAGAGAACAACTGCTTGCCCTGATCGCGCTCAGGCAGGGGCAGCCTTACAATGAGGTCGAGATATCCGATGCCCGTTTCAGAATTATCGATCTCTACGCGCGGGAGGGATATGCCAACATCGACGTTTTGGTGCAGCGTACGATTGAGAATCACCGCGCCCAGGTCCTTTTTACCGTTTCGGAGGGCAGGAAAAAGACAATCGGCAAGACTGTCGTGGCAGGCAACGAGCAGACACGGTATGGGGTCATCAAAAGAGAGATAGCCAATGCTGAAGGCTCTCCCTACAGTTTCAGCATCCTTGCCGAGAAACGGCAGAAGCTGTTCAGGCTTGGTCTGTTTACCGACGTAGAGATAGAGGCCTCCGATGCCGATGGTGACCGGAAGGACCTTCTTGTCCGCGTTAAGGAAGGCAATGCCGGCACCTTTGAATTCGGCTTGGGGTATGCCGAGTATGAACATTTTCGTGGTTATTTTGAATTAGGCTACAAAAATTTATTCGGCCTCAACCGGCAGGGGCTCTTCAGAACTGAACTCAGTTCTCTTGAGCGAAGGTTTATTCTGCAGTATCACGAACCCTGGTTCCTGGGGACCTCACTGCCGCTCAGGGTGATATTCATGCATGAGAACAAAAAGGAACTCAGGATCCCCGACAGGGTGGTCCGGTATCAGCTCGAGCGCGACACGGTCAACGTCGGCGTTGAGAAGAAACTGGCCGATTCTCTTAAGGGAGAACTCTATTACGAGTTTTCTCTGGTGAAGACGACTGACGTACAGCCTGATGTGGTGCTGAGCAGGGAGGACGTCGGAACTCTTGCGATCAGTTCGGTGCGGTCCTCTCTTTATTTTGATACGCGTGACAATCCTTTTGAACCCCAAAAAGGCATGCTTGCCGGAATAACGGCCAAGATTGCCTCGCCGCTGCTTTTTTCAGAAACGCATTTTATCAAGGTGACAATGTTTACAAGCTTCTTCCACCAACTGCATAAGAGAGTGGTCCTTGGAATCTCTGCCCGTGGCGGCATTGCCTATGGTTTCGGTAAAACGACAGAACTGCCCATTGTTGAGCGTTATTTCCTGGGCGGCAGATCTTCCGTGCGGGGATATGATCAGGACATGCTCGGGCCGAAGGGCAGCGACGGAAACCCTACAGGAGGCAATGCCTTTGTTATGGGCAGCGTCGAGCTCAGAACAGATGTCGGCAAGGGCATCAGTATTGTGCCATTCGTTGATTTCGGCAATGTCTGGATCAATACGAATGATTTTTCGCCGACTGACATAAAATATACTGCAGGTGTAGGGTTGCGCTATGCTACTCCTGTCGGGCCGTTAAGAGTTGATTATGGATATAAGCTGAAGCGGGATGTGGTCTGCATTGACCGGACGCCCCCGCTGCCGCCGCAGTGTTCTCCGGAAAGCCGCGGCGCAATCCATTTCAGCATCGGACATGCGTTTTAGAGGCCGTAATGGGTGATGGGTAATGAGTGAAAGACGAAAAACGGGAGTTTGTAAAATGCTCATGAGGATACTAAAAGTCTCGTTAATGGTTCTTTTTCTCATCACTGATCACTCATCACTCATCACGGGCACCTGCTCTGCCATCAGCGATCGTGTCATCGCCTTTGTTGACGATCATGCCATTACCGAGAGCGAGCTGCAGGAGAGCTACAAGGCTGCGAGTATCCTTTCCCGCAGCATAACGCGTGAAGAAGTCCTCAATACCATGATTAACCGGGTGATTCTTCTTAAGGAGGCGAAGAAATACCGCATTGAGGCCCCGACGGTCGACGAGGTGCTGAAAGAGTATATTGACATCAAGATCCGTGCCTTTATCCGGGTGAATGACGCTGATATAGAAAAATTCTATAACGCAAATATGCAGAATTTTCAGGATAAAGGGTATGAGGATGTGCGGGACGAGATTGACATGTTTCTTACCGAAAAGGAACTGAACGAGCGTCTTAAGGAGACTCTGAGCGACCTCCGAAAGAAGGCCTATATCAGGATATACCTTGATACTAAATGACCAGCCTGCAGTCTCCACATTCCCCTGACCGTGCATAACCGCAGGCAGATCCTCAGCTGGTGTCTTTTTGATTTTGCGAATTCGAGCTATTCAGCAGTCATCGCTGCAGTCATATTCCCGGTATTCTATGTCTCCGCCATTGTCGGCAATGCCTCGGGCCAGGGAGATGTCTGGTGGGGAAGGACCATATCGCTCAGCATGGCATTCGTTGCCCTCTCTTCTCCGTTGCTCGGCGGTATTGCTGATTACAGCGGAAGGCGGAAGCGCCTTCTCTTTCTCTACACAATGGCCTGTGTCATTGCCATATCCATGTTTCCTATTCTTGGGAAAGGGATGGTGCTTGAGGGTTTTTTCCTCGTCCTCATTGCCAATATCGGTATGGAAGGTGGTCTGGTTTTTTACAATTCCTTTCTTCCGGAGATAGCACAGAGGCAATACCAGGGCCGCGTATCTGCATGGGGTTTTGGCGTAGGGTACGCCGGTTCGATACTTTCACTGCTTTTTGCACTTCCGCTGGTAAAGGCAGGACGGTTTGCCGAGACCTGGATCATGGTGGCGTTCTTCTTTGCGTTATTTTCCCTTCCCGCGTTTCTGTTTCTCCCGAAAGACAGAACAACAGGATTGTCTGTTGTCGGTTCTGCAATGAAAGGGTGGACCTATTTTCTGTCAGTCATCAGGGAGATCTTTGCAACCCGTCAATTAAGGAAGTTCATGATCTCCTACCTGGTTTATGAGGACGGCGTCAATACGGTCATCGTCTTTTCGAGCATCTTTGCCGCGACAACGCTCGGTTTTTCCTCCCAGGAGCTGATTGGCCTTTATCTTATAGTCCAGGTGACTGCCCTTGCCGGAGCATTTGTTATGGCAAAGCCTATTGACTCCTGGGGGCCGAAGAAGGTCGTGACCCTTTCTCTGATGCTCTGGTCTACGGTAGCGGTGGCTGCCTATTTCATCGAGGCCAAGAGACCGTTTCTTATTCTTGCCTCAGTTGCCGGCCTTGGGCTTGGGACGGTACAGGCTGCAAGCAGGGCATTCTTCACGCAGTTCATACCTGCCGGAAGAGAAAGCGAATACTTCGGGGTCTACTCTCTTGTCGGGAAATCGTCTGCTGTGCTCGGCCCTCTGGTATTTGGCTATATCTCATCGACCTTCGGCAGTCAGCGGCCTGCAATACTCGCTGTTTCCCTGTTTTTTATCGGAGGTTTTTTTCTTCTGAGAACGGTTAAGGCTGGCGGCCCGAATATTGCGAAACGAGAAAGTTAAAAAGGATCAGGCGGTGGGTCAGAGCTTACCAGTCAGTTCCTGCATCAGGGTCTGAACACTGACGATTTTATCTACCCGTGAAGCATTGGTTCCGACGGTATACAGAGGTTCCTCTTTATCGGCATTATAGTTGGCTGAACTCAGCAGACCATTACAGATACAGAAGTGATGATCGTTGCTGGCCTTTGCGGGACAGACGCTGTATTTGCCTTCGCTGTCTTTCTGCAATACATATCCCTTGTCGCATTTCGGTTTTCGCAGCTTTGAAAGTGCAGAGACATACATGGGAGACTGCTTGATGATCCTGAAGGGAAGGCCGCAGGGCGAACCAGGATCAAAGGCAACGATAATGTCTTCATCCTGAGCGGTAACGACAGAGCGCTTATAATCCGGAGATGCGCTGCTCTCTTCGGTAGCGAGGAAGCGGGTTCCCATCTGGACTCCGTCAGCCCCTGCCTTCATAAACCGTGCAATATCCTCGTGCGTATAGATGCCGCCTGCAACGATGATCGGAAAATCACCATATTTTTTTGCTGCATCCTTGACCGGCGGCAATAAGTTTTCAAGTTTGTTCGCCTCAATGTCTATCTGGTCCATTTTAAAGCCGAGATGGCCGCCTGCAAGAGGTCCCTCCAGCACGATGGCATCAGGCCGGTAACCGAGTTTCTCCCATTTTTTGCAGATGATCTCGAGAGCCCGCGTTGATGAAACGATCGGGATAAGGGCTGTATCTTTCGGATCCTGTATGGCAGGGAGTGAAACCGGAAGGCCTGCGCCGGAAATGATCACATCAGCGCCGGCGTCAAGGGCTCCTTTTACCGAATCATTGTAGTCACGGGAAAGTGCGCACATGATGTTGATGCCGGCAAAACCGCCATTGGCTTTAGCCTGGGAAACCTCTTCATACGCAGCCTCATAGGAATTGAGTTTCTTGCCTGTGCGCTCCGACACCAGACGGTCAAGGCAGGCGCTTGAAACAATGCCTACGCCGCCTTCTTTCGCAACAGCACTGGCAAGAGGAAAGAGGGAAACGCCGACTCCCATACCGCCCTGGATGATGGGTACCGGTATCGTCTTTCCCTTTATGGTTAATGGCAAAAGTGCTTCGATCATAATTCTATTTATAATCGCGTATTACGGAAATTTTATCAAGTGATATTTTATTAATATAAGACGAAGCGCGAAAAATCCGGTAAAGGCTTTTCATGCCTCCTGCAAATGTTTTACAATAAACAAAACCACGCAGCAGAAAGGATACAATCATGCTTTCTCCACGGGCACAGAAGATAAAACCATCACCGACCCTCGCGATTGATTCGAGGGCAAAGGCCATGAAGGCTTCGGGTATCGACGTCATTAACTTTGGAGTTGGCGAGCCTGACTTCGACACACCGGACAACATTAAAGAGGCTGCCTGCAAGGCGATCCGGGACGGCTTTACCAAATACACTGCGGTGGGCGGCATTGACCCGCTAAAGGATGCGATCATCGAGAAGTTTCAAAGGGACAACGGCCTAACCTATAAACGGGAAGAGATCGTTGTGTCCTGCGGAGCGAAGCACAGTCTGTATAATATCGCCCAGGCGCTTTATGGCCCCGGTGATGAGGTGATCATCCCGGTACCGTATTGGGTGTCCTATCCTGATCAGGTCCTTCTGAACGACGCAAAGCCTGTCTTTGTGAAGACGCTTGAGTCTGACTCGTTTATGGTGCGGCCTGAGGCGCTTGAGGCGTGTATCACCAAAAATACGAAGGCACTGATCCTGAACTCGCCGTCAAACCCCACAGGCATGCTCTATGACAAAAAAGCGCTTGAGAAGATCGCAGCGCTTGCGGTCAAACATAATTTTTATGTGATATCTGATGAGATCTATGAAAAGCTGGTGTATGACGACTTTGCACACGTCAGCATAGCCTCCCTTGGCGAAGAGGTCAGGGCAAAGACCATTGTGGTAAACGGTCTTTCGAAGTCCCATGCCATGACAGGATGGAGGCTTGGTTACGCGGCAGGGCCGTCCGATGTGATCAAGGCCATGACCAACATCCAGAGCCAGTCAACGTCCAATCCCAACTCCATGACACAGAAGGCGGCAGTGGAAGCTCTGAACGGTCCTCAGGATTTTATCGAAACCATGCGTGCCGAGTTTGACAAACGGAGAAAATGTATTGTGAGCGAACTCAATACGATTCCCGGCATGAGCTGTACCATGCCCAACGGTGCGTTCTACGCTTTTCCGAACACGGCAAAGATATACGGGGCAATGTTCAGGGACAAAGCGATCAACTCTTCGACAGACCTTGCGCTCTATTTCCTTGAAGAGGCGAAGGTCGCGCTGGTCCATGGCGAGGCCTTTGGTGACGACAACTATGTGCGAATCTCCTATGCTACGTCCATGGACGCTATCACGAAGGGACTGGAAAGGATCAGGCAGGCATTGCAGAACCTTGAGTTCAGGAAGTAGATGACCGATACCTTCAGGTCAGGTTTTATTGCGCTCATCGGCAGGCCGAATGTCGGCAAGTCTACGCTTCTCAATGCGATTCTCGACCAGAAGATTGCAATTGTGGCAAACCGGCAGCAGACAACACGGAATAAACTGCTGGGCATAAAGACCTTTGAGCATGCGCAGATGATATTTGTCGATACGCCCGGAATCCATAGTCCGCGCCATGCCCTTGGGGAATCGATGGTCAGGACTGCGGAAGAGGCGATGCAGGATATTGATGTTGTTGCCTTCGTGACCGACGCCGACAAGCGTGATGAAGACCTTGCGATTATCGCTTTGTTTAAGAAACTGAAGACGCCTGTCCTGTTTGTGCTGAACAAGGCTGAGACAAAGAGTCCCTCCGAGATCTCTGATATTATCCATGCGTATGGCGATCTTTTTCCGTTCAGCGCGTTTCTCTCCCTGTCGGCGCTCAAGGTAAAAGGCATCGAGTTTCTGCTCGAAAAAATAAAAGGTCTTCTTTCTGAGGGGCCGAAATATTATGACGATGACACGGTCACTGACCAGTATGAGCGGTTTATGACCGCTGAGATCATCCGGGAGAAGATCATCAAAAACACCTCTGAGGAGGTCCCCCATGCTGTTGCGGTTGAGATACAGGAATGGAAGGAAAAGAAAAAAGGTCTCGTCAGCATCAGTGCCGCCATCTACGTCGAACGGGAAGGGCAGAAAGGTATTATCATCGGGAAGAAGGGTGAAATGCTGAAGACGATAGGCAGCCAGGCGCGCAGGGATATCGAGAAACTGATCGCTTCAAAGGTGTTTCTTGAACTTTGGGTAAAAGTGAAGAAAGGCTGGCGCGATGATAAAAAAATTCTGCAGACACTGGGGTATCGGTAAATGTTTGTCGAGATGAAGGTTGAGGGGCTTCTCTTTGATCCCAGGAGCAATATGTACATACTTTTGCTGAAGCAGGTAGAAGGTTCAGGGACTCTTCCCATCTGGATAGGCAAGCCTGAGGCGGATTCGATAGCGCTTGCCCTCGGCAAGGTTTCTACGCCCAGGCCTCTTACCCATGACCTTGTCAAGAACGTGATTGACGGTCTTAACGTGAAGGCTACCAAGGTCGTTATCACGGAGATCATTGACAATACGTTTTATGCGCTCATCCATATTGCCGACGGCCAGAGAGAGGCCCTGATCGATTCGCGGCCGAGTGATGCCGTGGCGATCGCGCTTAGGGTCAATGTGCCGATCTTTGTGGAAGAATCGATCCTCGGCACCAAGACCGCTGACGAACGTGACGAATGGCTGAAGAACCGTAAGCCTGAAGACTTCGGCAATATCATGTAATGCTTCAGAGGACCGAGGGCATCGTACTCCGGACAATCCCGTATGGTGAAGCAGACCTCATTGCCACGTATCTCACCAAAGACCTTGGAATCGTAAAAGTATTCGCTAAGAGCCCCAGGAAGACAAAGAGCAGGTTCGGCAGCAGTCTTGAGCCATTGACCTTCTCACGTATTGCATTTTGGGGAAAAGAGGACGCTGCCTTGCCCCGCCTGACCCAGCCCCGCCTGACACAGGCTGATATTGTCCATCCGTTCAGTTCGCTGAGGGAATCGCTGCACTGTTTTATCAGGGTGTCTGAGCTTATTGAACAGACACTGCATCTTGTCCCTGAAAGGGATACGGGCAGAAATGTCTTTCCCCTTCTTATGAATACACTGGCGATCATGGAAGCAGGCTGCCGGAATCCGCTCATCGGGCTGTTTTACAAACTTAAACTTTTGGAAATAACCGGTTTTTTGCCGGGGCTTCATAGTTGTGGGCGGTGTGGCGGCAGGAGCAATGCCTTCCATCTGTCTCACGGAACCGTGCTGTGTCTGCAATGCTCGGAAGATGAAGATATAAGCAGCAGGCTTTCGCCGGGGGTTACGGCATTTTATTCGAGCCTGATGAAATGGGAGATCTCAAAACTGGATAGACTAAAGCCTGATGAAGGCATCGTGAAAGAGCTGTCTCTTCTTTTAGACGAGCATAGCAGATATATTACCGAAAAGAATCTCAGGTCTCGGGAATTCAAAAGAACGTAATCAGACTTCCCTGCGTTTTTCGTCCTCCTCCTGATGCATTTTGCATTCGATACACATGGTAGTTACCGGTCTGGCCTCAAGTCTTTTTACATCGATCTCAAGTCCGCAATCATCGCATATGCCGAAGGTGTTGTTGTCGATGCGTTCAAGGGCTTCTTCGATCTTTTTCAGGAGGCGCTGTTCCCTGCCGCGAAGTCGAAGCATAAAATTCGTATCTGTTTCGGCAGATGCCTGGTCTCCCATATCAGGGAACGTAGTCTGTCCGGGAAGTTCATTAAGCGCTACCTCGGCCTCGTTGAGAAGTGCCGATTTCTGTTGAAGAAGAATGCCTTTTATTTTTTGAAACTTTGAACTGCTCGGGCCTTTCAATAAAGGTTTTTTCGCGGGAGCATTGACCGTTTGAGTCTGTTTCGAAACTGCCTTTGCCGGCTGTTCGACTTTTCTCGCCGGTTTTTTTGCCGCCGTTACCGGTGATGCCGCTGCCGTTTTTTTTGCAGTATGTGATGACTGCGGACCCTTTTTAGCTGCAGTCTTAATGCTCTTTTTTTTCGTTGGCATAATAGCTCCCCTCATGAATTTACTTAGACTAACAGAACATTTTCTTCTCCGTCAAGACCGTTATGCGAAGGAGAGAACGAATTGAGGCTGAACAACGCGCTGACTATTCGCCGTTTTCCCTGGATCTGATAAAGGAGATAAGCGCTTCTCTGCTCTGGTCATCAATATCAATGAATTTGACGCCGATACCACAGTTCTCTGCATGCGGGGCATGGCGTTTTATATGAACGATCTCCCCCTTGATCCTGACCGGATGAGGAAGATCAGGTACATGAAGCAGGAGTTCTGCAAGCTCATGGATCGAATGCTGCCGTATTGTCCTGATGAACATGCCCTGCCTGCTTACGTTTCTCGTGTATTCGTCAATAAACTCGTTGTAGGTCCTGTAGGAGACCTTTAAGGAAACAGGGCAGCGGCTTTCAACCCTCTGATCCGGATACGGACTCTCGGCGTCGTGACGCTTTATCGTCACTAACGATCCGCAGGAGGAGCAGGGAACTTCAGAAAATGGATTCTGCTCAAGATATGCGTCGCTCAGGATTTCTTTGCAGTGCGGGCACTGCTGAATCCTGTTATTGAAGGGGCTGTCAGCGCTGCCTCTGCCGATCTGCTGCGCAAATTTCTCGAATTCGTCAGTCATAATCTATTATAGGCGAATGCTGAAAATATTATTGAATAATATTCATTATTTCTTCAAAAAAGCGTAGTATCATAATTGCATATCAAGGCACGAAACGCGTGCACTACAAAAGGAGGATGTGATGAAAAAAATACTGATGGGTGTTCTTATGGTAGTTCTCGCCTTTGGCGTTGCTCTGGCAAAAGACTACGAAGTGAAAAAGAAGGCAGGCGATTTTGACGTGGAAGTGAGGATAGACAAGAACCCGCCGGTTGTGGGTGACAATACTATTGCCATAGAGGTGAAGCAGGCAGGCAAGGCTGTTGCCGATGCGAAGGTGCTGGTTGATTATTCCATGCCCGCAATGCCGGGAATGCCTGCCATGAATTATAAGACGGATGCCGAACTCAAGGGCAATATATATAAGGCCACCATGAATCTTTCGATGTCCGGTCCCTGGAATATTGCGATAAAGATCTCCAAGGCAGGCAAGACATCGACCGCCAAATTCAGCATCGACGCCAGGTAATATCGAGCCATGAAGCGACAGACAGGCATCTTGCAGAATCGCTGCCATCACGTAATGGCTGGTATGCTGCGGGTTCTGCCTGTTTTTTTTCTCTTCTATACCTGTATCCCCGCGTCAGCTGATGGCCTTGTGCTGCATGATCTTATCCAGGAAGCCCTGAACAACAGTCCGGAGATCCGTGCGTCTGAGGCTCGCGCCCAGGCTGCCCTGCATCGCGTGGCGCAGGCAGGAAGCCTTCCTGATCCCATGTTCATGTTCGGGTATCAGAATGAAGGATGGGAGCGGTATACTTTTGCCAAGGAGCCGGACGCCCAGTGGATGTTTTCTGCGTCGCAGATGTTCCCTTTTCCCGGCAAGAGGTCCCTGAAAGAGGAGATGGCGAGGCAGGATGCGCAGGGGGTATCCATACTCCATGAATCGGTAAGGCTCAAGACCATCGCGCGGATCAGGGAACTCTATTTCGATCTTTTCCTTGCCTATAAGACCATCGACCTCATAAGGGAGCGGACCGTACTTTTTTCCCGCATCGAGGATGCTGCGCTGGCCCGGTATTCCTCCGGCATGGGCATGCAGCAGGAGGTGCTTATGGCGCAGACCGAAAAGTATATGCTGCTTGAAAAGGAAGAGATGCAGAAGCAGAAGGTCCAGTCTCTTGAGGCTATGCTTAATGCCACGGTCGGAAGGGATGTGCCTGTGCCGCTTGGCAGGCCGGCAGAACAGAAGTTTTCTCTTGGGGCCAGGAGTCTGGATGAACTGCTTCATAAGGCCTATGAACATTCTCCCGAGATACGGATCAAACAGAGGATGGCTGCTGCTGCCGAGGCCAGAGTCAAGATGGCACAGAAAGAGTACTATCCTGACTTTACCGTTGCTGCCAGTTATTTCACGAGAGGCGGCGGGCAGTTCATGGATATGTGGAGCCTGACAACTACCATCAATATACCGCTTTATTACAGGACAAAACAGAGGCAGGCAGTACTTGAGGCAGAGGCCATGCTTGCGGAGGCGCAGAGAGAACTTGAGGCGGCGCGTCTTATGACCGCCTCCTCCATCAGGGATACGTATTCCATGTATGCAGCCTCTGAAAGACTGATTGACCTTTATAAAAACGGACTTATGCCCAAGACATACCAGGACTTTGAATCGGCCCTGGCAGGCTACAGCACTGGAAAAACAGAGGCGATCACGGTCATAAACAGGCTGAAGGCGCTGATAGATTTCGAAACGCAGTATTGGGTGCAGGTCGCCGAGCACGAGAAGGCTTCAGCCCGGTTCGAGGCGATGACCGGCGTGCATGAAACAGGGGGAACAGTTCAATGAAGAGGCACTATCTTGTCGGTCTTGTTGTGGCGGTAATGGCACTCGTCGCAGTAGTGTACGCTGCCAGAAACGGAAGTGGTGCGAAGAAAGGGACTCCAACGCAGGAAGCAGAGCACCGGGGCCATGAGGCTGCCAATCCCCAGACTGCTGAGAAGCCGAAACAGCAGGAGGTTCAAGCGGAGCCGGCCACGGTGGAGATACCCGAAGACAAACAGCAGATGATCGGAGTAAAGACAGTCGATGCCGCTGTTCATGAACTTAAGAAGATTATCAGAACAGTCGGCAGGATCGAATACGATGAGAGGAAGATTGCAACGGTCAATGCCAAATTCGAAGGATGGATTGAGAAGCTCCATGTCGACTTCAGCGGAAGATATGTTAAGAAAGGTGAAGCACTGGCGGAGATTTACAGTCCTGAGCTTGTTGCAACCCAGCAGGAGTTTATCAATGCCCTCAGATGGGCTGATCAAAGCAATAATAACGGAAAGAGCGAAACGATGAAGACGCTGCTGTCAAAGGACGCGTCCTCTCTGGTCGAGGCTGCGCGCAAACGCCTGAAATTCTGGGACATATCGGATGATCAGATTAAAAAAATAGAAGAGACCGAAAAGCCGGTAAGGACTCTTACGCTGTACAGTCCGGTAAGCGGATATGTGGTCCAGAAGATGGCGGTCAGGGGAATGCGGGTGATGCCAGGTGAAAAGCTCTTCGACATCGCTGATTTAAGCAATATCTGGGTGCTTGCCGATATTTATGAAAGCGAACTGCCGCTGATAAAGCAGGGACAGCGGGCGAAGATAACGCTGAGTTATTTCCCGGGCAGGGAGATGAACTCCGTGATCGATTATATCTATCCAACGCTCTCGGCAGAGACGAGAACGGCAAAGGTGCGGTTTACCCTGCCTAATCCCGGAAATCAGCTGAAGCCGCAGATGTTTACGAATGTGGAGATCGCTATTTCTCTGGGAAGGAAACTTGCCGTTCCCTCCGAGGCTGTCTTGGACACGGGGACGCGCAAGGTTGTGTATGTTGATAAGGGCGACGGCAATTTTGAGCCAAGAGAGATAAAGACAGGCGCGGGAGTGGATGGGCTGACAGAGGTCCTTGATGGACTGAAGGCCGGTGAGAAGATCGCATCTTCAGCGATCTTCCTGATAGATTCCGAGGCGCAGCTGAAGGGTGTAAAACCGCTTGCCTCCGGACATAACCATTGATTGCTAAAATCATAGAGTTCAGCGGCAGGAACAAGTTCATTGTCCTGCTTCTAGTCGGCTTTCTCTGCCTCTGGGGCTACTGGTCTCTGCAGCGGACGCCGCTGGACGCCATACCTGACCTGAGCGACACGCAGGTGATCATCTTTACGGAGTGGGGAGGCAGGAGCCCCGATCTGGTCGAAGACCAGGTGACCTACCCGATTACCTCTACCTTGCTGGCTGCTCCTAAAGTTCAGGCAGTGCGCGGCTTTTCTTATCTTGGCAGTTCTTTCATTTACGTGATATTTGAAGAAGGGACTGATATTTACTGGGCGAGGAGCCGTGTTTTGGAATATCTTCAGTCAGTCCGCTCCAAGCTGCCCGCTGATGTGAACCCTGTGCTTGGGCCTGATGCCACAAGCCTTGGCTGGGGTTTTTCCTATGCGCTGGTGGATGAGACAGGCACCCATGATCTTTCTCAGCTGCGGTCGCTCCAGGATTGGAACATCAAGCTGGCGATAGAGAGTGTCCCTGGCGTCTCTCAGGTTGCCAGTATCGGCGGCTTTGTAAAACAGTATCAGGTGCATATCGACCCTAACCGTCTTTCTGCCTACAACCTTTCAATCATGAATGTGATGGAGGCAGTGCGGAAGAGCAACCGCGATGTTGAGGGAAGGGTCCTTGAAATGTCTGGAGTCGAATATATGATTCGCGGCAGAGGTTATGTGAAGGGTCTGCAGGACCTCGAACTTATCTCAGTCGGTGTCGGGCCTTCAGGAACGCCCATCTACCTGCGCGATATCGCTTCGGTCCAGTTGGGACCGGAGATGAGACGGGGCATTGCCGATCTCGACGGCAAGGGCGAGGTTGCAGGCGGTATTGTTGTGGTCCGGTTTGGAGAAAATGTGCTTACGGTCCTCGACCGCGTGAAAGAGAAGATCGAGAAGGATATCAAGCCGTCCCTGCCCAAAGGCGTTACGATTGTCACGACCTATGACCGCTCTGACCTGATTCTCAGGTCCATACATACGCTGAAAGAGGAGATCATCAAGCTCTCCATTGCGGTGAGTGTGGTCTGCATCGTCTTTCTCTTCCATCTGCCGAGCGCACTTGTGGTGATCCTGACGCTTCCTGTTGCGATCATCATCTCCTTTATCTGCATGTATTACCTCGGCGTTACCTCAAACATTATGAGCCTGAGCGGCATCGCGATTGCTGTTGGCGCCATGGTTGACGCCTCGATCATCATGGTAGAAAATGCCCATAAAAAGCTGGAAGAGTGGGAGCACGCAGACAGACCAGGCAGCAGGACTGACGTGATCATAGAGGCTTGCAAAGAGGTCGGTCCGTCTCTGTTTTTTTCGCTGCTTGTTATTACTGTCGGGTTTTTCCCGGTATTTACGCTCGAGGCCCAGGCTGGCAGACTTTTTAAGCCCCTTGCTTATACCAAGACCTTTGCCATGCTTTTTTCGGCGTTCCTGGCAGTTACCCTTACGCCGGTCCTTATGACCATGTTCATCAGAGGGAAGATAAAGCCTGAGCATGATAATGTGATCATCCGGTTTCTTGAAAAGATCTACAGGCCCCGGGTGATGTTCTCTCTAAAGCACCCGAAGTTTGTTATCGTGATAGCGCTTCTGCTTGTTGCTGCAACTGTTTATCCGCTGATGAAACTCGGCAAGGAATTTATGCCGCCTCTTGACGAGGGCACGCTTTTTTATATGCCGACAACAGTCCCCGGCGCTTCGGTCTCAGAGGTTTCAAAGATCCTCAGACTTCAGGACCGCCTGCTGATGACGATTCCTGAGGTATCTCAGGTATTTGGCAAGGCAGGCAGGGCAGAGACTGCGACAGACCCTGCACCTCTTGAGATGTTCGAGACGGTCATAAACCTGAAGCCTGAGTCGGAGTGGCGGCCTGGAATGACCACGGAAAAACTGAAGAATGAGCTGAACGATGCCCTCCAGATTCCCGGTGTCGCAAATTCATTCACCATGCCGATCAAGGCACGTCTCGATATGCTTGCCACCGGCATCAGGACACCTGTGGGCGTAAAGGTGCTCGGTCCTGACCTGTCAACCATTGAAAAGCTCTCCATTGATATTGAGAATGCTGTTAAGAGTGTCCCCGGTACGCGGAGCGCGTATGCAGAACGCGTTATGACAGGATATTTTCTCGACATAAAACCGAAGAGGGCCGAGATCGCGCGGTACGGACTGTCCATAGACGATGTGCAGACAGTCATTGCAGCTGCCTTGGGCGGCATGAACCTGACCGTTACGGTCGAGGGCAGGGAGCGGTATCCTGTGCATGTACGTTATGCGCGGGAACTTCAAAATGATATTGAAAAGCTCAAACGGATATTCGTCCCCATTTCATCCCGCTCATCTGCATCTATGTCTAATCCCCAATCCTCAACCCCTGCCTCTATCGCCCATATACCTCTTGGCGAGATTGCGGATATTGCAATTGTGCAGGGACCGACATCGATCAAGAGTGAAGAGGGGCAGCTTGCCAACTATGTGTACATCGACTTTTCCGGCCGCGATGTAGGCGGGTACGTTGAAGAGGCAAAGAAGAATGTCGAAAAGCAGGTGAAACTCCCTGTGGGGTACAGTCTTCAGTGGAGCGGTGAGTATGAATACCTCCTGAAGACGCAGGAGCGGCTCAAGACTGTCATCCCGCTTACGCTATTCATCATTTTTGTGCTCATCTTTCTGAATACGAAGTCAACCGTAAAGACCACGATCATCCTGCTTGCCGTGCCGTTTTCCCTTGTCGGGTCGTTCTGGCTGCTCTATTTCCTCGGATATAATATGAGTATTGCTGTATGGGTCGGTATGATCGCCCTGGCAGGACTTGATGCCGAGACTGGAGTTGTGATGCTTCTGTACCTTGACCTTGCCTATGACAAATGGAAGAAGGATGGAAAACTGAACACTGAGCAGGACCTCAGGGATGCCATAATGTTCGGCGCAGTCAAGAGGATCAGACCAAAGCTCATGACCGTCGGCGTCATCCTTGCAGGCCTTATTCCAATCCTGTTCAGCCACGGTGCTGGCTCTGACATCATGAAGCGCATTGCAGCACCTATGGTCGGCGGTGTTATTACTTCAGAGATACTTGAACTTACGATCTATCCTGCCATCTTTCTGATCTGGAAGGGAAGGAAGTTTCGAAAAGAACAAGTAAGAATTGACGTGTAAGGCAAGGATTACCTTACGGTGTCTTGCATGTCCTGTTTCTTATTTCCGGTTTCTTTCAGGTAAAATCAATCATGTCAGAGGAATTAATAATAATAGGTGGTGGGCTCGCAGGCTCAGAGGCTGCGTGGCAGGCAGCCAAGAGGGGTGTAAAGGTGCGCCTGTATGAGATGCGGCCGCAGAAGATGACCGAGGCGCATTCCACATCGAGCCTTGGCGAACTCGTCTGCTCCAATTCCCTGCGCTCTAACGATCCCCATAGCGGACCCGGTCTCCTGAAAAAAGAACTCTCCATCGCAGGATCTCTTATCATGGAGGCAGCAGAGGCGACAACCGTTCCGGCAGGTTCAGCCCTGGCGGTTGACCGGACCCTTTTTGCCCAATACATCACCAGAAAACTTTCAGATGACCCGCATATCACGATCATCAGGGAAGAAGTCAAAACGCTCCCTGACTCAATCGCCGTTATCGCAACGGGCCCGCTGACCTCCCAATCCATGACCGATGCCTTGGCCGGGCTGACAGGGCAAGAGTATCTCTACTTTTATGATGCCATTGCTCCGATCATCGATGCCGATTCCATAGACCGCAATAAGGTCTATGCCATGTCGAGGTATGGCAAGGGTGGTGACGACTATCTCAACTGCCCAATGAGCAGTGAAGAGTATAAAACGTTCTATCAGGAGATCCTTGCTGCGGAGAAGGTGAATCCGAAGGGCTTTGAAGAAAAGATGGTCTTCGAAGGATGTATGCCGATCGAAGTGATGGCCTCGCGGGGCGTCGATACCATGCGATATGGGCCGATGAAGCCTGTTGGCCTGCCTGACCCCAAAACCGGAAAGGACGCCTATGCTGTTGTGCAGTTGAGGACCGAAAACAGGGAGATGACAGCCTATAATATGGTCGGATTTCAGACACGTCTGACATGGCCTGAGCAGAAGAGGGTCTTCAGCATGATACCAGGACTTGAGCATGCTGATTTTCTAAGATACGGCAGCATCCACAGAAACACGTTTATCAATGCCCCTGCGCTCCTTAACAAGGACCTGTCGTTCAGGCAGCGGCCTCATCTTTTTCTTGCCGGACAGATTACCGGCGTTGAGGGATATATCGAATCAACTGCCATGGGTCTTATTGCCGGGATCAATGCTGCGCTCAAACTGCAGGGCAACACTGCTCCTGAGGTGCCGCATTTCTCGGCGCACGGTGCCCTGATACGGCATATTACAGAATCAGAGAGCAGACATTTTCAGCCGAGCAACATTAATTTCGGTCTTTTCCCGCCAACGGAAGGGCTGGCAAGGATGCGGGACAAGAAACTCAAAAGGGCTAAAACAGCTGAACAGGCGCTTGAGATCTGGAAGAAATATGTCTCGCAGCTGAATGCGGAATGAAGAAGCTGATCGATCAATTCCTCAGGCACCTTGAGCTTGAGAGGGGAGTTTCGCCGCATACACTCAGGGCCTATAAAAAGGACCTCGAAGAATTTCAGGGGTATGCTGATAAAGAGGCCGCTGATGTTGAGATGATTGATGTCCGTGGGTTTGTCGCTCTTCAGATCAAAAACGGTCTTTCAAAGACGACTGCCGGCAGGAGGCTGGCCGCTGTCCGGTCATTTCTCAAATTCCTGACCAGGGAAGGGTATCTGAAGTCTAACCCTGCAAAGCTCGTCACAACGCCAAAGGCAGAACAGCATCTCCCCCGGTTTCTTTCGGTTGATGATGTCTTCATGATGATCGAAAAGCCTGATACCATGGGTTTTATCAATTCCCGCGACAGGGCAATTCTGGAACTGCTCTATTCGAGCGGGCTTCGTGTTGCAGAGGCAGCAGGTCTGAACCTGGAAGATGTCAATACGAAAGAGGGGCTGGTAAAAGTGAGAGGCAAAGGGAAGAAAGAGCGCATTGTACCGCTTGGGTCAAAGGCCGTAGAGGCGATCAAGACCTATATGGTCGAAAAAATATTGCTAAAGAAGAAGAACAAGGCCCTGTTTCTGAACAGGAGCGGCACCCCGCTTTCGGATCGCGGTATTCGGCGGATCGTCGTGAAGTATGCCCGCCTTATTGGCGTAGCCGGCCAGGTCGGGCCGCATACCATGCGTCATACGTTTGCATCGCATCTTCTGCAGGCGGGCGCTGATCTTCGCGTCATACAGGAACTGCTTGGCCACTCGTCGCTCTCAACGACGCAGAAATATACCCATACAGATATTGCGCATCTCATGGATATCTATGACAAGGCCCATCCTCTCTCATCGGAAGATAATGCCTGACGCTCGCCGACCCGTATCGCGCAGGGAAGGGCCCCTGAACAGTAATGAAGTTTTGGTATATAATTCTCTCATTAGAAATATCAGGAAAAATAAGGAGTAATCATGTTCCATGCAACAACCATACTCTGTGTGAGAAAGAATGGAAAAGTTGCCATAGGCGGCGACGGACAGGTAACGCTCGGCAACACGGTCCTGAAGCAAAATGCAAAGAAAATCCGGAGGATGTACAACGATAACGTAATCGCTGGTTTTGCCGGCGCCACTGCAGATGCGTTCACGCTCTTTGAAAAGTTCGAGGGCAAGCTTGAGTCCTATCGAGGCAATATCACGCGGGCAGCAGTTGAACTGGCTAAGGACTGGAGGACAGACCGGATGCTGAGACGGCTCGAGGCCCTGCTGGTGATCGCTGACCGGGAGCATACCTTTATCATTTCAGGCACGGGAGACGTTATCGAACCGGAAGACGGCATTGCCGCAATCGGTTCAGGCGGGGCCTTTGCACAGGCAGCGGCGCGGGCACTGATCGACAATACAGAACTGAATGCGGAACAGATCATTCAGAAAGCAATGAAGATCGCCTCAGACATCTGCATCTATACAAACGACAATATAACAATAGAGGAGCTTGCCTGATATGGACAGCCTGACACCCAAACATACCGTTTCAGAACTCGACAAATATATCATAGGGCAGAATAAGGCCAAGAAGGCTGTTGCTATAGCCCTCAGGAACCGGTGGAGGAGGCAGAGACTTTCGCCGGAACTCAAGGATGAAGTGCTTCCGAAGAACATTCTGATGATCGGGCCTACCGGAGTCGGAAAGACCGAGATTGCCCGCCGCATATCACGCCTCGCTGCCGCGCCTTTTATCAAGGTCAAGGCATCCAAGTTTACCGAGGTCGGGTACGTGGGTCGGGATGTTGAGTCCATGATCAGGGATCTGACCGAGATATCGGTGAGCATGGTAAAGAACGAACACCTCGAGAAAATACGTGAAAAGGCGCGGCAGTTTGCCGAGGAGAGGCTGCTCGACCTGCTGCTTCCTGCTCCGCGCTCGCTTCGCCTGCCTGAGCAGGAAGAGGAGGACAGGGAAAAGCAGAAAGAGACGCGGGAGCGGCTGAGGGAGCAGCTGCGCAGCGGCAAGCTCGATTCCAGGTCCGTTGATGTTGAGGTAAAGGAGCGGTCCATGCCGTTTGGCGTAATCTCGAATGTCGGGCTTGAAGACCTCGAGATGAACCTCAAGTCCATGCTCGGGAATCTCCTGCCTGAAAAGGCAAAGCGGAAGAAGGTGAAGGTGCCTGAGGCCTTTGTGCTGCTTGAGCAGGAGGAGTCCAACCGGCTGATCGATATGGACAAGATTACCCAGGAGGCGGTGGAGCGCGTTGAGCAGTCGGGTATTGTTTTTGTCGATGAGATCGACAAGATCGCAAGCAAGGGCAGCGGTCATGGGCCTGACGTATCGCGCGAGGGCGTACAGCGGGACCTGCTGCCGATCGTGGAAGGTTCGACAGTGACGACCAACTACGGTCCGGTAAAGACAGAGCATATCCTTTTTGTGGCCGCCGGCGCATTTCATATTGCAAAGCCTTCTGATCTGATACCCGAGCTTCAGGGAAGGTTCCCTATCCGCGTTGAGCTTGAGGCGCTCGGCAAGGACGATTTTGTCCGGATCTTGACCGAGCCGAATAACGCGCTGGTAAAGCAGTATATCGCACTCCTTGCTACAGAGGAAGTGTCGATTGATTTTGCAAAAGATGCGATCGAAGAAATAGCGGAGATCGCCGCTCTGGTCAACGACAAGACAGAAAATATCGGGGCGAGAAGACTCCATACGATACTTGAGAAGCTCCTTGAAGATGTCTCCTTTGATGCGCCGGAGAAGAAGGGGTCGACTGTCCTGATCGACAGGGCATATGTGAAGGATAAACTTGGCGATATTGTGAAGGATGAGGATTTGAGCAGGTATATCCTTTGAGATAGTACACACACAAGATGGAGAATAATAATTATGAGTAACTCCCCCCAACCCCCTCTTAATTTAAGAGCCAACAGTAGGCTGGACGGAGCCGGGGGCGAGGGGGAGTTATGGAAAAACCGTGTCCTGTGCTTTGCACTCTGCAGTCTGCTTCTTGTCTTTTTCACTTCCTGTTCATCGCCCCGTCATTCAGCGCGGCAGGAACCTGTTCTTCAGGATTTGCCTGGCGGTCCGGTCGAGGTCGTTGCCTCGTGGTATGGTTCTGACTTTCACGGCAAACCGACCTCTTCCGGCCAGATATTCGACATGCATCTGCATACCTGCGCGCACAAACAGTATCCCTTTGGCACAAAGCTCAAGGTCACGCACAAAACAAACAATAAATCGGTTGAATGCGTTGTGAATGATCGCGGTCCGTTCGTAAAAGGACGCGACTTGGATCTGTCCTATGCGGCGGCAAAGCAGATCGATCTTGTAGGCCCGGGCATTGCGCTGGTGCTGCTCGAAATACAGGGCAGAGACGCATCATATATTAAGCCGGTGCGGGTACAGTCGTCCGACAGGAAGGGCAGCCCTTTTGCCATACAGGTCGGATCATTTACGGACAGTATCAATGCAGTCAGGCTCAAGGTTGGACTCAGGCTCAAAGAGGTTAATGCCTATATCCAGGAAACTGAGGTCAAGGGTGTAACCTACTACCGCGTAAGGGTCGGGAACTTTGATCAGTTCAGCCAGGCAATGGAAACTGCCGAACAACTGGGACAGGAAGGCTATCCCGCGCTTATTGTCAAGGCTGATCTGAAGATGTAATGTTCAGTAGTCCGCTTCACTCTCGATTATTGTCAATCAGTCTTGCCAAAATCAATGCCAATGAAAAGGCGGGTAAAGAAATGATATAATTATTCATGGTATTCAAACCAAGATGGCTTATATGTATGGTTTGTTGTGTTTTAGTTTTTTTTGCCTTTTATCCTGCCTGGGTATTTTCAGCCGAAAAGCATAATCACATAAAGATAGGTGTTCTGGCCTTCAGAGGCGAGGAGCATGCCATACACATATGGAAGCCCACCGCAGAATATCTTTCTTCCAGAATCCCTGGCCATGTGTTTTCTATTGTACCTCTTGATTTTCACAAAATTAATTCAGCAGTCAGCAGGGGGGAAGTAGATTTTATTCTTGCAAACTCTTCTATCTATGTTGAGCTGGAAACCCTGTATGGCATCAGCAGGATAGCTACAATGAAGAAAAAGGCCGATACTGACGAAGGATATACGACATCTTTCGGCGGAGTCATCTTTACAAGGGCTGACAGAAAAGATATCCAATCATTAAAAGATCTAAAGGGAAAATCATTCGTAGCCGTTGATGAGACATCGCTTGGAGGATGGCGCGTGGCCTGGCGGGAGTTAAAAGAACAGGGAATTGATCCCTATCGTAATCTGGCCTCACTGTCTTTTATGGGTACACATGATGCTGCAGTATTTGCGGTAAAGGACAAGAAGGCGGATGTCGGAACAGTCAGGACTGATGTGCTTGAGTCTTTACAGCAGAGTAAGCGTATTGAGATTAAAGAATTTCGGATACTTAACAGGCAGAAGAATGACAGATTTCCATTTGCCTTAAGTACGCGTCTTTATCCTGAATGGCCCTTTGCCAAGGTCAGGCATACATCAACCGAGCTCTCGCAGCAAGTGGCTGTCGCACTGATGACTCTTCCTGCTCAGAGCGAGGCGGCACGAGTTTCAGAAATAACCGGCTGGACCATTCCTCTTGATTATGTAACCGTGCATGAACTCCTTAAGGAACTTCGGCTTGCCCCTTATAGTAATTATGGAAAGATAACCTTCAAACAGGCACTAAGTCAGTACTGGTATGTGGTAGTAATTGTTATTGTGTTTATCTTTGCTGCAACGGGCGTAACTATTTATGTGTCTCATTTGAACACGGGACTCAGGCAGGCTAAAAAGGAGATTGAAGCGACGCAAAGAAGTCTGGAACAAAAAGTAGATGAAAGGACAAAAGACCTCAGGTCAATAAATGAAAAACTGGAAAAGGAGATCATACAGCGCAGACAGGCTGAAGTAGCACTGAGGGAGTCAGAGCGGCGTTTCAGGGTGACGCTTGAAGGCGCAAATCTCATAGCTCTCCAGCTGGATATGGAGGGCAGGATTATTTTTGCAAATGACTACCTTGCAAATCTTACGAACTGGAATCTCGATGATATTACCGGGCATAACTGGTTTGATCTATTCATCCCCGAGAACACAAGAACAGCCATGCTGCAGCTTCATCATCAAAATACCTCAGGGGAAATAGTTGGTGAGTGTGTAAACGAAATTGTGACAAGGCAGGGCAGCAAACTGCTCATATCATGGACAAATTCGAGGTTGCTCGATGAGGCCGGTCATAGTATAGGCATCACCTCACTCGGCATGGACATTACACAAAGACAGCAGATAGAAGAGTACGTTCTGAAGAACCAGAAACTGGAGGCTATCGGCACGTTGGCAGGAGGTATTGCACATGATTTCAACAATCTGCTGCAGGGTATCTTCGGTTTTATTGCCATGGCAAAGTTCAACGTGGACAAAAATGGAAAGGCCCATGATTTTCTCGATCAGGCTGAATCATCCCTCGGCATCGCAACAAATCTTACAAATCAGTTGCTGACATTTGCAAAGGGAGGAAAGCCTGTTAAAAAAGTCCTTGCGATTGAAGCGATAGTAAAAAATGCAGCTGACTTGGGTCTTAGCGGATCGCAGTCTGATTACACCATGGTGTTTGACGATTATCTCTGGCATATAGAGGCTGATGAAGGCCAGATTGGACAGGTGATTCAAAACCTTGTTATCAATGCAGATGATTCTATGCAGCAGGGCGGGACGATTACCATTTCAGCACGGAATGTGATGCACAGTATGCCCAATTCACCGCAGACGAAGTTTGTGAAAATAAGCATAGAAGATTGCGGATGCGGCATCTCTGAAGACGATCTGAAGAAGATATTTGATCCCTATTTTACCACTAAGAAGAAGGGAACTGGGCTTGGGCTTTCGACGACATATTCAATTGTGAGAAATCATGGAGGCATGATAGAAGTTGAATCCGTCCTTGGAAAAGGCACTTCGTTTTACGTATATTTGCCTGCAACGGCGGATGACAGAGTCCCGAATGAATTGACTGCCGAAAAAAAGGAAAGCAAGGTGAAAGGGAAAATCCTTGTTATGGATGATGATGAAATGGTGCAGAGGATTTCCTGCAGTATGCTGCAGACATTGGGGCATGAAGTAGAGCTTGCAAAAGATGGAGATGAAGCAATCGCCAGATATAGTGAAGCTATGCGAGATGGAGACCCTTTTGCCCTGGTAATTCTTGATTTGACAATCCGTGGCGGGATGGGAGGTGCTGAGACAAATAAGAGACTTCATGAGATTGACCCTCATGTGAAAACCATAATTTCGAGCGGATATTCTGATGATTCCACTGTATCAAAATTCAAGGAACACGGTTTTCAAGGGTATCTGAAAAAACCCTATAAGTTTACCGATCTGGAAGAAAAGCTTGCCTCTTTGTTATAGACACTCTCTATCAATAATGCCCCTGGAGCAGGTCCCCTAACTGATATCGTCCAAAGCCGACAGGCTGGCCTCGACTGCCTTTATTGCATCAATAGCCGAACTCGTTATCCCGCCTGCATAACCTGAGCCTTCACCAATGGGATAGAGGTTCCTGACCGCCACTGACTCATAATTCTCCCCGCGCGGTATTCTGACTGGGGAGGAAGTTCTGGTTTCTGTCCCCAGCAGAATCGCCTGCTCCGAAACAAATAAGGGATAATCCGTTTTCCATGTATTGAACGCTGCCAACAGCGTCTCGTTTATAAATTTTGGGAGAATGCCATGCATATTAACCGCGGTCGCTCCCATCTTGAAAGAATTGCTGTTTAGGCTGTCGGATACCTTTTTATATAAGAAATCGATCAGATTCTGTGCTGGTGCTTTCCAATTTCCTCCTGCCTCAAAGGCCCTCCGCTCTATATCTTTTTGAAATTCAATCCCTGCCAGGGGATGGGGCGATCCATAGTCATCAGTATGACAGGTCACCACAAGCGCGGAATTTGAAAATGGTGATGACCGTTGAGAGTAGCTCATGCCGTTTACAACCATCATGCCCTGTTCAGATGAAGCATTTATGACTTCACCTCCTGGGCACATGCAGAAGGTATAGACACCTCGTCGTATTTTTCGATCGGTATAGGTAAAAGAATACGTTGCATTCCCAAGTGCAGGATTGTCCATATATTTCTCGCCGTACCGAATACGATTAATCAGTTCTGTCGGATGCTCTACTCTCAGGCCGACAGAAATGGGCTTTTGTTCAAGGAGGACACCGCTACGGAACATCATCTCAAAGGTATCCCGCGCAGAATGCCCCAGCGCAAGATAGATGATGGATGAACGATATTCTGCAGTTCCATTGATAACTACGCCTGAGGCCATGCCGTTTGACAGAAGTATATCAGTCATCCTGGAACTGTACTGTATTTCTCCGCCTCTTTCGAGAATATAGTTTCTGATATTGCGGACTATCTTGCAGAGCAGGTCCGTCCCCAAATGGGGCTTGCCGACATACCGGATTTCTTCAGGCGCGCCAAATTTTATAAACGTATCCAGCACCCTGTCTGCATAATACGAATTCTTTGTCCTGGCAAACAGCTTTCCGTCAGAGTATGAGCCGGCACCACCTTCACCGAATTGGATGTTGGATTCAGGGTCCAGCGTCCGTAGTTTCATAAACCTTTGAACATCAATGGAGCGCTCTTCTATTTTTTTGCCCCGTTCAAATATCCGGGGTTTTATCCCATATTCGATAAGCTCAAGGGCTGCGAACATGCCTGCAGGACCGAAACCTATAATGATAGGGCTCTCAGTAAGCTTTATTGATGTTTTCGGCAATGATAGGTGTTTCGTGTACACAGGAAGGTTTTCGCTATTGTCAAAGCTCTCAGGAGTTCGTACTGCTATTGACATACGGTAATAGAACTGGTCCTTATTGCTGATATCCAGAGACTTGCTGAGTATGGTAATGAATTGTATGTCTTTTTCTGAAATGTTCAGCTTTTGTGCCGCAGCCGAAACATATTCATCTGTCACGTCTCTTTCAAACGGTATTTTTAAATTGCGTACGATTAAATCCAAAAAACCTCCCTGCGGATCTGTCAGGTATTTCTGTCTGCCGCGTTGCAACATACGAGTCTGCCTGCTTTCTGACACTTAGTAAGGCCTGACATTGACATTGTTATAGGATGCATTTTATCATTTAGGATAAGCAATTAAATCTGCCTTGTCGTATAAATTATTTCTGAAACAGGAGGATGAAAGAATGACCCCAAAAAAAGTTTTCTTTACGAAAGGGGTGGGCGTACATAAAGACAAATTATCATCCTTCGAGGTTGCATTAAGAAATGCAGGCATTGAGAAGTGTAATCTTGTTTATGTGTCCAGCATATTTCCGCCTGCGTGCAAGATTCTGACAAAGGCTGCAGGTGTAAAACAGCTCGATCCTGGGCAAATTACGTACTGCGTAATGTCCCGCAATGAGACGAATGAACCGAACCGTCTTATTTCTGCTGCAGTCGGTTTTGCCATGCCTACGGACTTTGCCAACTACGGGTATCTCTCTGAACATCATGCCTGCGGTGAAAAAGCGGTTGTTTCCGGTGAATATGCAGAAGACCTCGCAGCGACGATGCTTGCCACAACACTCGATATTCCCTTTGATGCTGATCAGGCCTGGAATGAGCGCAAACAGGTGTATACGGCAAGCGGACATATCTTCAAGACCCAGAATATCTGCCAGTCTGCAGAGGGGAATAAAGATGGTCTCTGGACCACGGTATTAGCTACAGCAGTTTTTATTATGGAATAAATGCCGAAGTCTGTTTCCTGTTTTTGCGGGCCGGAGTATGCCAAAGCTTATTCTGATGCCTCAACCGTAATTCTTCCGGTTCCTTTTGACAAAACCAGTACATGGCAAAAAGGTGCTGATAAAGGCCCTGCCGCTATCATTGAGGCTTCAGGATATCTTGAACTCTACGATATTGAGACCGACAGCGAGGTATACAAAAAGGGCATTTTCACTGCCCGGCCTATCAATGCAGTTTCCTCCCAACAGTTGATCAAAAAAGCTGATGCGGCAGTATCACGCTATCTTAAGGACAATAAACTTGTTGTGTCGCTCGGCGGCGATCATTCGGTCTCTATCGGCGTGATCAAGGCTTATGCCAATCACTTTAAGGATCTGAGTGTCCTGCATCTGGATGCACATGGCGATTCACGCGAATTCTATGAAGGAAGCCCCTATAATCATGCCTGCGTTATCGCACGGGCCAGGGAATATACCAAAAACGTAGTTTCTGCAGGTATTCGCAGCATAGATGGCTCTGAGTTGCCTGGCATGGACAGGAAGAAGGTGTTCTTTGCCCATGATATTCACGATTCAGACAAATGGATAGCTAAGGCGGTGAGGCAGCTGAGCGGCAGTGTCTATATCACCATAGATCTTGATGTATTCGATCCGGGTATCATGCCCTCAACAGGCACGCCTGAGCCGGGCGGGTTAGGGTGGTATCAGGTTCTGAAGCTCCTCGCTGCTGTCGCGAAGACAAAACGGATCGTGGGGTTCGATATCGTTGAGCTCTGTCCCTCAAGGGACAAGGCCCCTGATTTTCTGGCTGCCAAACTGATCTATACGCTCCTGAGCTATATTTACGGAGATAGATCAGATAAGACATAAATTTCCTCTGTAGCATCAGGCGTGATCGGAAAGTGTTCCGCGAGTATTCTCCCCGCTTCGCTGATCGCAGCGCAGATGCCCTTCTTTCTTGCCTTATTTGACCACGTTTACCTGGGCCGGACCGCGCTGGACAGTGCGATGATAATCTACTGCCGGCTCTCCGAAGGCCATGGCATAACCGGGCATATGGTCATCGGGAATACCGAGCCGCCCGGACAGGTTTGGCAGTAGCGAAAGAACCATCATAAACAGCCCGTCCCAGACCGTGCCAACCCCGCGAGCGTGGGCCATAAGCTGGAAGGTGGCCAGGGCGATATGGGTATCCTGGACCGGGCAGGGCGAGTTCCTGGGAGCACTTGTCAGCAGCAGATGGGGGGCGCCGCGGAAGATGATGTCTTTACCCTCCTCCTGCCAGCCCTTGAGTGCCATGCCCATATATTGACCGACAAAGCCTTCCGGCAGTCCGCCTGCTTCCTGCAGTTTGGCAAGTCCGCTCATCACCTCTTCCCGCAGGTTAGCCATGACCCTGGCCTCCCTGACAACGGTGAACAGCACCGACTGGCTGTTAACCCCGGTGGGAGCATAGCAGGCGATGGCCAGGAGTTCATCAATCAGGGATTGCGACAGGTCTTTGCCGGTATATCGGCGGACTGCCCGCCGCCCCTTGATCAGGATTTCCAGCTGAGCTGGGTCTACCATATTGCCGGATATCTGAGTGCTGGCCACCGGGTCCTTGCCGAGGACCGAGACCGCCCCGGTCGGACAGACAGCAAGGCAGTGCTGGCAGCGGTAACACCGCTCCTCGTCAGTAATCCTGGGGTAACCTTCCATGGCGATAATGCCGGCCGGACAATCGGACGCGCACTCGCCGCACTGGGTACAGAGATCTTCATTGATACTAAACTGAATCATAAATTCCTCCTTCGGAAATGATTAATCAGAAAGGATCGATTTCATCCTTAGTAGATAACAATAATAACTTATACCATTTTAAAGCTATTGAAAAGTGATGGCACAATCTGTCTGAACTTCACTTTCTGCACTTGGCAGCAGATTGTCATCGAGCCATCAGCATTAAAATTGACAGATAAATTTTCTGCTTGATATAGTATGCGCAAGTTTACTTGGGAGGGGGCAGAAATGAATGGGGAGACAACCAAAATTTTCAAGAGCATAATCCATCCACACTCTTATTTCTCTGCCTTCTTCTTCATGCAATTTCAGACAGTTAAATAATGCAAAAGCATCTAATATTGGATGCTTTTTGTTGCTGCATAATAACTGGTTAGCTCTCTCAAAACATGATATGGAAAATTTGAAGTTTAAATTAGAAAGGGCAAAGAACGCGCCCGTGAGCGACGAGGAAATCCTCAGTGATCTGAGGCGGGTTTCCGGCATGCTGTATTCATCCAAGGTTACGCAGAAACTTTACGGAGAGCACGGCCATTACGATTACTCAAATGTTGGTCGCCGATTTGGCACATGGAACAAAGCATTGGAAGCTGCTGGCCTATCATTATCTAACCAGTGCAAATTCCCGATGAGGCTTTGTTCGAGAACATACTGCTGCTCTGGCAACACTATGGGCGTCAGCCGCGCCGCGCTGAATTATCCCAACCCCCTTCGACAATTTCACAAAGTGCATACTATCGCAGGTTTAAATCTTGGGTCATCGCACTTGAACACTTCGTTGAGTATGGCAACTCGGCTGACGTTTCGGCTCCAGATAGAGCAGAAGAGAAAACTGGTTCGCGCACAACTGGGCGTGATCCCTCATTAAGGCTTAGGTTCAAAGTCCTTTCTATGGATAGATTTACTTGCCGACATTGCGGGGCGAGTCCTGCAAAAATGTTGGGGGTAGAGTTGCATGTAGATCATATAATCGCTTGGAGTAAAGGCGGTGAAACCGTCTTGTCAAATCTCCAAACTCTTTGCTCAAAGTGTAATCTTGGAAAGAGTAATCTGTAAGTCTCGAGCTAACCTGGCGTTCAAGATCGACCTTCTGCGCGGCGGCTTACATCGTGGCGCATTTGGTCGAGTTGCGACCAGCCTCAGGAGGCTAACATGACGTGCATCCAAGGCAACCCAAACAAGATTCACGAGCTTGCCCGTTACGAGGTTCGACCAGAATCCCTCGATCAGTGCCTCGCTGCGATACATGAGTTTGTAGCCTACATCCGCGAGAATGATACAGGCTCTCTTCGCTACGAGGGGCAGGACGCCGAACATCCAACTCGCTTTGTACACATTTTTGTCTGGCGGGATTCCGAGGGAAACCGGATTCACGGAGAATCTGCCGCCGTAAAGAAGTTCGCTGGCATTCTCTATCCCAATTGTCTGGCTCTGTCGAGTTCATTGAATACAAACAGGTCGACGCAAATGCCGCCTTCAAGCGCATCTGACCATAGGTCGTGTCGGAGAAGGGATCATGACCGTTCGTTTCACGTTTAGAGGACATACTATCCGAATATTCGGAGCAGGCTATTGGAGGAAAGGAAGGAAACTATATGAAGAGCAAAATTAAGTACACAGATGAACCGATGGGAAAGCTGAAAGTCGTGAGTGACTTTCTGCCACCTTCGGATCAACTGGTCCTCAAGGAGGACAATGTCAAGGTGACGCTCGCCCTGAAGAAATCAAGCATTGAATTCTTTAAAAAAGAAGCCAAAAAGAATCACACATCGTATCAAAAAATGATTCGGCAACTTGTAGATTGGTACACATCTCATCACCAAAAAAGTGCCTGACACCTCGTTCTAGTCCCGCGCTCCACGGCGCGGGGCTCAACTCGTCGCAGATAAGGCCCCTTACAGCCGGTCTCAAGCCTTATTTGCGGGGATGCGATTATGACTGTCTGTTGCGGTAATCCTTGTATCCAAATCTTCTGACAACTTCAACCTTGCCCCCAGCCCTTAAGACCGCTATATCAGGCAGGTTTATACCGTTAAACGTGGTGTTCTTTACGATGCTATAAAGGGCCATATCCGTAAAGATAAGTTTGTCTCCCCTTTTCAGGGGCCGGTCAAAGGAATAATCGCCGATGACATCCCCGGCAAGACAGCTCGGCCCTGCAAGCCTGTACCGATAGTCCTTTTCATTCTTCTTGCCTGAGCCTATGATGTGCGGCCGGTAAGGCATAAGCATCACATCCGGCATATGCGTTTCTGCCGAGGTGTCCATGATCGCGATCTTCTTCCTGTTTTCCACAATATCCAGAACCGTTGATATGAGCACCCCTGCATCGTAAACACTTGCTTCCCCGGGTTCAAGGTGCACCTGGACTCCATATTTCTTCTTAAATGTGTTTATGAGACTGATCAGAAGATCTCTGTCGTAATCATCCCGCGTTATATGATGGCCGCCTCCGAAGTTCACCCATCTCAGACCCGAGATGTATTTACCATAGAGTTTTTCAAACGATTTTAAAATCCTTTCGAGCACATCTGAATTCTGCTGGCACATTGCATGAAAGTGTAAGCCGTCTACCAACTCTTTGTATTTCGGGTATTCTTTACGGAATACGCTGTGAACTATCCCCAGCCTCGAATATGAGGCGCAGGGATTGTATATTTCCGTTTCAACTTCAGAGTATCCCGGATTCACCCTCATACCGATCTCGACGCCGCTTTTCTTCGCAGCCTCACCGTATTTTCGGAGTTGATAGAATGAATTGAATATGACCGAGTCCGAATACTTCAGGATTGCCTTGAACTCTGTTTCCCGATATGCCGCGCTGAACGTATGCACTTCCTTTTTGAATTCTTCACGGCCGAGCCTCGCTTCGTTCAGGCCGCTTGCACAGACGCCGTCAAGATACCTGGACATCAAGGGGAAGGTAGCAAAAGAGGCAAATGCCTTCAATGCGTGAAAGACCTTGCAGTCTGTGCGCTCCTTCACGTATTGGAGGACCTTCATATTTTTTTCGATGAGCGTCTCGTCTAACAGGTATACCGGTGTTTCAATTGCCCCTTTTATGATCCTGAGAAATCTTTTAGCATCCTTTGTGTCCATCTGCGTTACAGTGTATCGGGCATCGCAGCGTGTTCTACTACCTGCCAGGGAAGGCCATGGCTATTTAATGCCTCCATGAACGCGTCAGGGTTCAGTTGCTCGATGTTGTATACACCGGCTCCTTTCCATCTGCCGGTGAGCATCATCATCGCACCGATCATTGCAGGGACGCCGGTCGTATAGGCAATAGCCTGTGTTCCGGTCTCCTTGAAGGCCTCTTCGTGGTCACAGACATTATAGATATAGCGGGTAAGGGTCTTCCCATCTTTTATCCCGGTCATGATGTTGCCGATGACGGTCTTTCCGGTATATTTAGTTCCAAGAGAGGATGGTTCAGGAAGCAGAGCCTTAAGAAATTTTATCGGCACGATCTTTTTGCCGTCATAATCGACCTCGTCTATTCTTGTCATGCCGACGTTCTGGAGCACCCTGAGGTGGTTGAGATAATTCTCCGAAAAGGTCATCCAGAATCTGGCCCTTTTCAGCCCCTTTATGTTCTGCGCAAGCGATTCAAGTTCTTCATGGTATAGAAGATAACTTTCCTGCGGACCGGCGATCGGATAGTCAAAGCTGAAATGCACACTCTCTTTTTCGATTATTGCAGGTGTCTCGACCCATTTCCCGTTTTCCCAGTGCCTGACGATCTGGGTCACTTCCCGGATATTGATCTCAGGGTTGAAGTTTGTCGCAAATGCATGGCCGTGGCTTCCGGCATTGCAGTCCAGTATGTCCAGATAATGGATCTCGTCAAAGAGGTGCTTCTGCGCATACGCGGTAAAGACATTCGTAACGCCAGGGTCGAACCCGGAACCGGGAACTGCCATCAGCCCGCACTGCCTGAACTTCTCCTGATATGCCCATTGCCAGCTGTATTCAAAGTGGGCCACATCCAGCGGTTCATAATTGGCGGTGTCTATATAGTGGACTCCGGTTTCAAGGCAGGCATCCATGATATGTAGGTCCTGATAGGGCAGTGCAAGATTAAGGACAAGATCAGGCTGATAGCTCTTAATCAACGCAGCCAGTTCCGGTACGTTGTCCGCATCGACCTGTGCTGTCTGAATCTCTCTGCCATATCTCTGTTTGATATCTTTTCGAATTGCTTCACACTTCGAAAGTGTCCTGCTTGCGACCATTATTTCTTTGAATACTTCGGGAAGCTGTGCGCACTTGTGTGCTGCAACGGTTGCCACTCCTCCGGCCCCGATTATCATTATCCTGCCACGGCTCTTGGTATTATTCATAGATACGCTCCTCTATTTTGCAGTATGCGGTATTATACCCAAGAATATGGAGATTATCGATGCAATCCCTGCCTGCTCTCCTAACGCGTCATTTGCAGCACCCAATGAAACCCTGTTCAAACAATCCCTCTTTTGTGTAAAATCCTTTCATGAAACGTTATGACGATGTTGTTGATTTTCACGGACATTCCTGCCCCGGCCTTGCCCTCGGGTACCGGGTATCCCAGAGGGCGCTCAAAGAGTTCAAAAATCGCTCGGAAGACGAGGAGCTCGTCGCTATAGTTGAGAATAATTCCTGTGCTGTTGATGCTGTCCAGGTAATGACAGGATGTACCTTTGGAAAAGGCAACCTCATATTCAGGGACTATGGCAAACACGTTTATACTTTTCTCAGGCGGCCCTCAGGCAAGAGCATCAGGATATCGATTATATGGGAAAAACCTGCTGAGACAAAAGAGGAAAAGAAATATTGGGATGCCTATGCAAAAGGCGACAGGTCAAAAAAGGTGCTTGAGTTCGTGCATTCACGAAAGGCGGTGCGAACACAGCAGATTCTTGAGGCCGGCGATGAAGAGCTATTTATAATAAGTAAGGGGAAGAGTGTGCTGCCGCCTGAGGCAGAGATCTTCGAAAGTATCCGGTGCGGGGTCTGCAAGGAAAAGGTGGCTGAACCAAAAGCGCAATCTCTGGACGACCTTAGGCTCTGCATTCCCTGTTTCGAACAGAAAGGAAAGAAGAGATGAAAGAGATTATAAAGAAGGCTGAAGTGCTGATCGATGCGCTGCCCTACATCAGGAATTTCTATGGCAAGACATTTGTTATCAAATACGGCGGTGCAGCGCAGACAAAAGACGAACTGAAGGAGTCTTTTTCGAAGGACGTTGCGATGCTCAATTTTATCGGCATCAGGATCGTGATCGTTCACGGCGGGGGGCCGAAGATATCTGCGACCATGGAGAAGATGGGCAAAAAACCTGCCTTTGTTCAGGGGCAGCGGGTCACTGATCAGGAGACCATGGACATTGTCGAAATGGTCCTTGGCGGACTGGTGAACAAGGAGATCGTCTCCCTCATAAACAGGCATGGCGGCAGGGCGGTGGGCTTAAGCGGCAAGGACGGCGGCCTGATCACGGCACAGAAAAAGATCATCAAGAAAGTGACTCCGGAGACCGGTGTGAGCGAGATCGTGGACCTCGGTCTTGTGGGTGAGGTCACCGGGATTGACCCATCGATCCTCGATGGACTTGAAAAGAGCGGTTTCATTCCTGTCATCGCTCCCATTGGCGTGGGGCCACGGGGAGAAACGCTGAATATCAATGCCGATTATGTGGCCTCTGCTGTTGCCGGGGCGCTTAAGGCCGAGAAATTGATCCTGCTGACCGATGTGGCGGGACTGCTCGATAAGAAAGGGAAGGTCATCTCAACCCTGAACAAGAGTAAGATCCCGGGACTTATAAAAGATGGAACGATAAGCGGCGGCATGCTGCCAAAGGTGCAGGCCTGTACCCAGGCACTGAATGGAGGTGCAGGCAAGACCCACATTGTTGATGGGAGAATCCCCCACTGTCTCCTGCTTGAGATCTTCACCAAAGAGGGTATCGGCACGGAAATCCTCGGTGCGTAATGACGGCAAGGGCTGAATCAGCGATGATGAAGACGAAAAAGAATATCGTTATTGTCGGGGACAGGGTCCTGATAGATCTCGATGACAAGGCAGACAGGACATCATCAGGACTTTATCTTCCTGCAACGGTAAAGGAAAAAGAGAAGGTGCATGGCGGGTACGTGGTAAAAGTGGGGCCCGGATATCCGGTCCATGACCCCAATACCTCTGATGAACCCTGGATAGCAAAGAAACGTCAGGACCTCAAATATATCCCTCTTCAGGCGACAGAAGGCGATTATGCCATTTTCCTGAGGGAGTCTGCCGTGGACATCGAGTTCGAAGGCAAGAAATACGTAATCGTCCCGCACTCCTCAGTCCTTGCGCTGGTCCGCACAGAACTGGTCAGCGAATGATCGAGATCCTTCTCGTCGTTGCGATCATGGGGATCATTGCGCTTGCAGTCATGAGCCTTCAGCTTTTGAAGCGCGACGCAGCACCGCTTTGGGACCAGGCAAAGATAAAGATCGACGGCCTTGAACGGAATCAGGAGAGGCTTGAACGGACGCTCAAGGAAGAGATCAGCCGCAACAGGGAAGAGGCAGGCAATTCTTCGCGCAGCCTGAGGGAGGAGATGATGAACTCCCTCAAGAGTTTTAATGATTCGCTCCTGAACCAGATGCAGAAGATATCCAGCCTCCAGAATGAACAGTTCGGCACCTTTACCCAGCAGCTCAATACCCTGACACAGTCAAATGAGCAGCGCCTTGAGAAGATGCGTCTGACCGTGGAGGAGAAGCTGAAATCGCTCCAGGAAGACAATTCCCAGAAGCTTGAAAAGATGCGCGAGACGGTTGACGAGAAGCTCCACGCAACGCTCGAAAAGAGGCTTGGCGAATCCTTCAAGCTGGTGAGTGAACGGCTCGAACTTGTGCATAAGGGGCTTGGCGAGATGCAGAGCCTTGCCATTGGCGTCGGCGATCTCAAGAAGGTCCTTTCCAATGTGAAGACACGCGGGATCCTCGGAGAATTCCAGCTTGGCAGTATCCTGGAGCAGATCCTTGCCCCAGAGCAGTATGCAAAAAATGTGGCGACAAAAAAAGGAAGCAGGGAGAATGTCGAATTTGCGATCATACTACCGGGCAAGGATGACAACGGCGCTGTTGTCTATCTCCCCCTGGATTCAAAGTTCCCGGTAGAAAATTATCATACACTCCTGGAGGCCTATGAGCATGGCGACCATGCTGCGCTGGAGGAGGCATCCAAACAGCTTGAAGCAACGATCAAAAAGTGTGCAAAGGCTATCAGGGACAAGTATCTTGACCCTCCCGGCACTACTGACTTCGGCATCATGTTCCTTCCGTTTGAAGGATTGTATGCCGAGGTGGTGAAAAGGACCGGACTTATCGAAATTCTCCAGCGGGAATACAAAGTCATCATTACCGGCCCGACAACGCTTGCCGCGATCCTCAACAGTCTTCAGATGGGATTCCGGACCCTTGCGATCGAAAAACGTTCAAGCGAGGTCTGGACGCTTTTAAGCGCAGTGAAGACGGAATTCGGCAAGTTTGGCGATATCCTTGAGAAGACGCAGAAAAAGCTGCAGGAGGCCAGCAATACGATTGAAGATGCGGCAAAGAAATCACGCACCATAGAAAAGAAACTGAAGAATGTCCAGGTCCTGACGGTGACAGATACGCAGAACCTTCTCGGGGACGCTGACGAGCAGTAGCGGGCAGCGGCGCAGACCGATGGCAAAGAAGAAATCACTGCTGAAAAAACTGATCCATCTCTTCTTGTTCTGCACTGTTGTCTTTGTCGCATTTCATTTCATCTATCCGGACGTTTCCAGACTGAAGAAAGAGAATCCGAAGAAGAGCGCTTTCATGGAATACCGTGAGGCTGAATGGGCGAGGGAAGGAAAGAAATACAGGATAAGGCAGATTTGGGTGCCCTATGGCGCTATCTCTCCCTATCTTATCAAGGCAGTGCTGATCGGAGAGGACGACAAGTTCTGGCAGCATGAAGGCTTTGATTATGAGGCGATGCAGAAGGCCATTGAGAAAGACATAAAGGCAAAGAAGTTCAAGCTGGGCGGAAGCACGATCAGCCAGCAGTTGGCCAAGAACCTGTTTCTGTCTCCCTCCAAGAATCCGGTCAGAAAGATCAGAGAGGCGATCATAACCTGGCGCATGGAACGGGCCCTGCCAAAGAAGCGACTCCTTGAGCTTTATCTCAATGTTGCAGAGTGGGGCGATGCCGGCATATTCGGCATTGAGGCAGCCTCGCGCCACTACTATGGCAAGTCAGCTTCTGCTCTGGGACCTGAAGAGGCGAGCAGGCTTGCGGCTGTGCTGCCGAACCCGCGGAAGTTCAATCCGCTGGGGTCTTCACGATATGTTGTGAACCGTTCCGCTTTGATCTATAACATTATGGTCAGACGCGGCATTGTCGTGCCGGAACTGGATGAAGTTGAGCAGAAGAGCCCTGAAGTTTCGGAGGAAAAAGGAGCGCCGCCAGTATCTCCTGTCGAAGCGACAAAATCTTCCTCGCAGTAGTTTATTTAAAATTTCCTATAAAAACCTTATCATTTCAAGTAGAATATGTGCAGTGAAGATCAAGGTTCAGCAGAAGGTAATACTTTTGTCCATTATCGCCGCAATCCTGCTTTGGTTTGCCGATTCAGTCCTCGATCTTGTCTATACCCCGGGGCATTCGTTTCAGGAAGTATTCTTTGAAGATATATCTCCTCATGAACTCTATACCCGGATCTTTTTTTCAATCTCGTTCATTGTTCTGGGGCTCCTTGCGTCCCGCCTGATCAGCAGGCTGAAGAGGGTCGAAGATGAAAAGGAGAACTTTATCATGGCGGTTGCCAACTCCAATAATGGCATTGCGCTTACTGATGAGGCTGACAGATACGTATTTGTAAATAATGCTTACGCAGAGCTCCACGGGTACTCTCCTCAGGAGCTTATGGGCAAGACCTGTCTTGACCTCATTCCTCCTGATATGGTGCAGCAGTCCCGGTATATTCTGAACACGATACTCCGCAACCCGCTTAGCGGGATATTTAACGGGGAGACTGTCGCACAGCGCAAAGACGGCAGCACTCTGCCGATCGAGATCCGTGCAAAGTCATTCTGGGATGAAGCCGGCAGCTATCAGGGGCATACCTGTATTGTGCATGACATATCTGAGGAGAAGAAGACAAAATTACAGATCGAACAGACCGCGCGGTTTTTGAACACCATTTTTGACAGCATCAGGGACCCTTTTATGATCCTGGACAGCGACTATAAGATCATCAAGGCAAATCAGGCATACTCCGATCTCAAGGGCATCATGCTGGATGACCTTATCAATGAAAAGTGTTATGCCGTGACGCGGCAGCGTGAGGCGGTATGTAATGAATGCATTGTTGCAAAGACCTTCAGGTCAGGGGACCCGGCTGCAAAGGAGAAGAAGGTGCTGACGGATTCTGGCATGCATGAATGGCTCGAAATATATACCTATCCTATCCTGAATCAGGAAGGCGTTGTTACGCACGTCATTGAATACGTGAGAAATATTACTGACCGCAAGAGGGCGGAAGAAGAGAGTCATCGATTCATTAAGGAACTCGAGACACTGTCTTCGGAGGACAGCCTTACCGGACTTCAGAACCGGAGGATGATCTTTGAGCGGCTCCGGCATGAGATCGAGCGGGTCAGGAGATATAAGTCTGGGTTGTCGCTCATATTCTGTGACCTCGATTCTTTTAAGGAGATCAATGATAATTACGGACACCAGGCAGGCGATGAGGTGCTCAGGACTATTGCCGATATCCTGAGGATGGCTGTCAGGGCGAACGATGTTATCGGCAGATATGGCGGCGATGAGTTTCTCATACTCCTGCCCCAGACCTCATTAAAAGGCGCGCAGGAGCTCGCTGAGCGGATCCGGTTTTCGGTGCAGGAGACGAAGTTCGACATGCCGGGCGGCAGGAGCGCAGGAACTACCATGAGCATCGGCGTTGCATATTACGATGGGACAGAGAGCGACGCAGGAGCGCTGCTCAGCCGCATCGATACGGCGTTGTACGTATCAAAACGATCAGGGAAAAATCAGGTATATTCTTTAGTCTGACCACCACTGCCTTCAGGTATACTCCTGCCAAAGGGTGAGAGTTCCCGCAGCTCATTCACTATCCCCGGCATAACTTCGAGGACCGTATCAATATCCCTGTCTGTATTGTATCTGCTCAGGGAGAAGCGGATCGAGCCATGTACTGCGGTATATGGGACGCCCATTGCCCTCAGGACGTGCGAGGGTTCAAGTGAGCCTGAGGTGCAGGCAGATCCTGAAGAGGCGCAGATACCAAATTCATTCAGTCTGAGCAGGATAGCCTCACCTTCGATGTATTCAAAGCTGATATTTGCCGTGTTGGGAAGTCTGCTGGCAATATCGCCGTTTACCCTTGCGTGGGGGCAGGAATTCAGCAGTCCCCGCTCAAGGCGGTCCCGGAGTCTGCCAAGATATGATATTTCTTCCTCAAGATTTGTCCGGGCAAGCTCGGCAGCCTTTCCAAGGCCGATAATGGATGCAACATTCTCGGTGCCTGCCCGTCTGCTGCGTTCCTGATGACCGCCGATAATGTAGGGATGAAAGCGGGTTCCTTTTCTCACAAAGAGGGCTCCGATCCCTTTTGGGGCGTGGAGCTTATGACCTGAGATGGTCAGCATATGCAGCGGCGTTTTCTTGACATCAAGGGGTATCTTGCCTGCAGCCTGCACGGCATCGGTATGAAAAAGGACGCCTTGCTCATGAAGGCGCAATGCGATCTCCTCGACAGGGAAGATGACCCCGGTTTCATTGTTTGCAAACATAATCGAGACGATTGCCGTATCATCATCAAGCGCTTTATCAAGCGCAGCAGGGTCGAGCCGTCCCAGCATGTCGACAGGCAGATACGTAGTCCGGAATCCTTTCCTCCCGAGATGATGGCAGAGGTTAAGCACGGCAGGATGCTCAACGCGCGTGGTAATAAGATGTTTTTTTGCGGGCAGTGTTTCAACCGCGCTCATGAGGGCAGTATTGTCGCTTTCTGTGCCGCAGCTGGTGAATACGATCTCTTCAGGTTCTGCATTGATTAGTGCTGCGACCTGTTCCCTGGCTTCTTCAATCTTTTTGTGGACCTGGCCGCCGAAGGTATGCATGCTCGAGGGGTTGCCATAGAACTCTGTCAGATAGGGCATCATGGCATCGAGGACTTCAGGGGCCGTTCTGGTCGTCGCATTATTGTCGAGATATATGGTGCTCATCTGCTTTCCTGAATGACAATATCGTCGCTTACCAGTTCCCGCAGTTTATCCTGAATACTCTTTAGGGTCACCTCTGACATGGAGCAGCCGCTGCAGATCCCTCTGAGCGCTACCACGACCCTGTTTCCGTCAATATCGACGATCTCCACATCCCCGTTATCTGCCTGAAGAAGAGGCCTGATGTCGCGCTCGATAACTTCCTGAATGAGTGCGATCTTCTGAAGATTGGTCATTCCCTTCGGCTTGAGAGGCTTTAAAGGCGGCTGGGCAGACCAGATTGCGGCGAGGATATTCTCTATTTCCGGTTTGCATTCGCCGCATCCTCCTCCTGCCTTGGTGAAGTTCGTGACCTCGTCAACGGTTGTAAGATGGTTATCCATGGCTACGCGCCGGATCTTTTCTTCGGTCACATCAAAGCATTTGCAGACAACCCGCTCAGCGTCTGTTTTTCGTATGGGCGCTCCGCGATAGTTTGCGATGGCCGCCTCAAGCGCTTCCCTTCCCATGACCGAGCAGTGCATCTTCTGGGCAGGCAGGCCGCCGAGAAAGTCTGCAATATCCTGATTGGTAACGGCAAGTGCTTCATCGAGGGTCTTTCCCCTGATCAGCTCGGTGAGGGCTGATGAGCTTGCTATGGCGCTTGCACAGCCAAAGGTCTGAAAGCGGGCATCAAGGATCTTTTCCGTTGCCTTATCTATCCTGAGGTAGAGCTTGAGCGCATCGCCGCATACGATGCTTCCCACTTCACCAACGGCATCGGCGTTTTCAATTTCTCCGACATTCTTCGGCCTGAGAAAGGCCTCTTTGACCTTGTCTGTATAGTCCCACATGCATACATGGTTACATAGCAGCAGGGGGATGTCAATCCGGATAGTATGTGCCTGAGTATTCTGAGAATTGGTAGACGTAATTTTTAGTTTTGCCCAGATGAGAAATGATATACAAAACTGTATAAAAATAAAAAATTGCTTGCCCTTTGAACTGCCTTTGTGCAAAATATTTACCAATAAGCAACGATATATTTTCCTTCCGGCTGAAACAGCTCATTATGAAAAAGAAACAGACAATTACCTATAAAAAGGCTGGCGTCGATATCGACGAGGGAGACAGATTTGTCGATCTCATCGGTCCTCTGGTGAAGAAGACCCTCCGCCCTGAGGTTCTGAGCGGCATCGGCCTTTTCGGGGCCCTTGTCAGGGTCGACACAAAGAAATTCAAAAAGCCGGTGCTGGTGAGCGGTACCGACGGTGTAGGCACGAAGCTCAAAATCGCGTTCATGACTGACAGGCACGATACGGTCGGCATTGACCTTGTTGCCATGTGTGTAAATGACATTCTTACGAGCGGCGCTGAGCCCCTGTTTTTTTTAGACTACTTTGCTACAGGCAGATTAAAGCCTGAAAAGGCTGCAGATGTGATCAGGGGCATAACTGCCGGCTGCATGCAGTCAGGGTGTGCACTTGTCGGCGGCGAGACAGCAGAAATGCCCGGTTTCTATGATAAGGGCGAGTATGATCTTTCAGGTTTTGCGGTTGGGGTTGTTGATCAGGACAAGATCATTAACGGTTCGAAAATCAGGAAAGGTGATGCCATAATCGGGCTTGCATCGAGCGGTATTCACAGCAACGGATATTCTCTGGTTCGAAAGATTTTCTTTGATCATAAAAAGATGAGCGTCAAAAAATTTATCCCTGAATTTGGCAAGACGCTGGGAGAAGAACTGCTCAGTCCTACCACGATCTATGTGAAGGCGTACGCTGCAGTTAAGGCTGCGGTGAAGGTGAAAGGTATGGCGCATATCACCGGCGGCGGTATCCCGGGCAATCTGCCGAGGGTATTTCCTGCAGGATTCGGGGCAATTGTCGAAGAACAGTCCTGGCCTGTGCCGCCTGTTTTTACGGTAATGCAGCGGCTTGGCAATGTCCCTGATGTGGATATGAAGCGCACATTTAATATGGGGATTGGATTTGCCATGATTGTTGACAAGGGGGAAGCCGATAAGACCATTGCCCTTCTGAAGAAGGCAGGGTATAAAGCTTATCGCATCGGCACAATGGAAAAGGCAGCAGAGGGGGTACGCTATGTATAAGGTCAGGAGATTGCTCAAAAGGGCATTTACGCCGATCACGATCATGCTTATTCCGCATACGGACAGAAAATCACTCAGCATCAAGGTTCCTTCTGTCGGTGTTCTTGCTTCGATTATCCTTTGGTTTATCGGTACGGTTTATGTGTTTTCTGTGGCAATTGATGCGTTTGAATATAAAAGAATGAAGGAAAAGTTGAACTATTACTCATCCCAGTTTATGGAAATTAAGACGACCATGGCCGGCCTGAAAAAGGCGGAAGGCGATTTTCAAAAGCTCTTTTCACTTAAATCCAGAGAGAAGGTGCTTGAGCATATTGATACTTCAGATACCGGCTCAATTGATATGGAACAGTTAAAGCAGCAGATTAAGATAACTATGTCGACGGTAGGTGAAATAAAGGACTATATGAGTCAGCAGCGCGACCTATATGTTTCGACCCCAAAGGGATGGCCTGTTGAGGGACGCCTGACATCCGGGTTTGGCAGTCGTGAACATCCCCGAAGCGGTGAGCCTCAGTTTCATACGGGCATTGACATTGCCGCTGACCCTGGCAGGCCTGTGCGGGCAACCGCCGACGGTATCGTAAGCTTTGCTGACTGGTCAGGCGGAAGCGGAAACCTTGTGGCTCTGGAGCATGGCTTTGGGTTTTCTACGTATTATGCGCATAACAAGATGCTGAACGTTAAGATTGGCCAGAAGGTGAAAAGAGGAGATATCATCGGATATATCGGCTCAACGGGTAATTCAACCGGTCCTCATGTCCATTACGAAGTCTGGCGGGAAGGTAAGCCGATGAATCCATCGAACTATCTTGAGAGGAGGACCTCATAATGTTTAACAAGAATGTTGAGAAGCTTGAATCGTTTATCGGAGCCAATTCAACCTTCAAGGGCGATATTGAGACCAAGGGCACGCTCAGGGTTGATGGCAGGGTTGATGGAAATATTGTTGCTGACTGGGTTGTGCTTGGAGACAAGTCACATGTTAAGGGCGATATCACGGCCCGGGGCATTGTTGTCGGCGGCAGAGTTGACGGAAACGTCAAGGCAAAGGAGATCGTTGAGATCAAAAATAAGGGCCAGCTCTTCGGCGAGATATTCACGGGTAAGCTTGTTATTGCAGAGGGCGGTGTTTTTGACGGCAGGTCCCGGATGCACCATGAGGACTCCGGCAAGATTATTGAGTTTCAGTCTCTGGAGAAGGCAAAGCAGGGCTAGGTCGGCCGTCTTTGTTGCAGATAAAAAAAGGCAGGGCTCAAACCCTGCCTTTTTTTATGGCTTTTGCGTCAGGGTGTTCTTTTCGCGGTTATTAGTCCTGAGGGGTATCGTCATTCCTGACTTTGATCGGTGCAAGAGTTTCGGATCTGAGGGACGGCAGCCTCACTGCTCCGCTGGACAGATCGCGGAAGCTCATTACCAAAAGTCCTGTCACTGCAGCCCCAAGCAAGACAAAATCGAATATTACGTAAGCCCTGATAAGATTATCGACATATGCTGCATAGAGCTGGACCAGATACTTAGGCAGAACGTACATGAAGAGATGCGCTGCCGCTGCCGCCAATGCGAGGATCAGAAGCGGTGGTGCCTTGTAATACGACTGCGAAGGATCGCCAGGCAGTAGTCCCCCCTGCTTTAGATTTACTTTGTTCCCGGACTCGAAGTTCCAGTATGTCCCTGCCTCTACGGTTTCTGCTCCTCTGCGTCTGAATTTTCCCATAACCTCACTGTCTCCTTTCTCTGTCTTCACCTGACGGGTTACCGGCAGATGTTCTTATATGTTAATAAGTAAAACTAATAATGATGTATAATAATAAATATCATATATCCTGTCAATAGCAATCAATAAATTCTAAAAAAATATTTGTTAACCACCGACAAAGCATTGGTTATCTGGATAACATATTGATTAGAAATACTATTATTATATTATTCTTTGTCGCCAATCGTCATAAGCTAAAACTGCAGTTAATAGATGATATAATTTGAGTTCAATGAACGATAAGGGGTGATGAGACCCTGTCGAATCAAACGGGGGAGTCGGACTACTCGCCCGACTTCTGCTTCATCACGTATTGGCGAAAAGTAAGTTGTGATGAGGCTCAGTGCATATGAAAATACAGAGAGGGCTGCAGAAAGAAGGGACCGCCCCAATAATAAGGGTAATAAAGCGGTTCGTAGCCGTAATAAGAAGCAGGGTAATATACCTTCCGGGGCAACAGATGTATCTCCTTTGCCTTGAATAACGGGAAATGGTAGTCATTTTCTCCGAGTTTTTCTGTCCTTGTTCCCATAAGAACTCCGGAGATGGTTACCTCCCTGCCTTTCCTGAAGATAAGCGGGTCAAGGTGGCTCCTGGCAGTAACAATGAACCTGCCCTCTGATTGATCATGCGCGGCCACATATCCCCATTCGTCCAGGGGCATCTGGATAACTTCAAGCTCGGACCCCATTTCCGTGGCTGCTGTATGAGCGATAACACCGCCAAAAATAAACGTCTTTCCTGCATACTGGTCAGCATGGGCACGGACTTCGCCAAGCGAAACAGTGCTGAGCGCATTTTCACGGTTTTCAGCCGAGATGATATGGGCGCAGGAAGAAAGTGTTGTAAGCAGTAAGCAAAAAAGAAGTAACCTTTTCATGATTGTCTCCTTCATTACTATATACCATGTTTCCCCCCACGTCTCAAGGGAAATCATGAAGGTGTTCATGGCCTTTATGAATCTTGAAATTTCACGAGGCACTGATGTAGTCTATAAAGCCTATTAAAATCATTACTCTGGAGGGTATTCATGGCAAGCAAATCGGCAAAAAAGTATGTCTATTTTTTCGGTGCAGGCAAGGCCGATGGAAAGGCTGAGATGAAAAATCTCCTCGGAGGTAAGGGTGCTAACCTTGCGGAGATGGTGAACCTCGGTATTCCGGTCCCTGCAGGCTTCACGATCACGACCGAGGTCTGCACATTGTATTACAAGAATAACCGCAAATATCCGAAGGAGCTGGAAGGTCAGGCTAATGCCGCAGTTGCAAAGGTCGAGAAGATCATGGGCAAGAAGTTCGGCGATCCGGTTAACCCCCTTCTCCTGTCGGTCCGCTCCGGCGCAAGGAGTTCAATGCCGGGCATGATGGAGACGGTCCTGAACGTCGGACTCACCACAAAGACCATCCCCGGTCTTATCAAGAAGACGAACAATCCCCGCTTTGTTTACGACGCATACCGCAGACTGATGATGATGTATTCCGATGTTGTCATGGAAAAAGCCGCAGGCATCGAGCCTGAGGATGGCCATGGTATCCGTCATAAACTGGAGACTGCTCTGGAGGCGGTGAAGAAATCAAAAGGATACAAAAGCGATACGGATCTTTCGGTTGACGACCTGAAGCTTCTGTGCGAAGAGTTCAAGGTAATCATAAAACATACGCTGAAAAAATCATTTCCGGACGACCCGAAGGCCCAGCTCTGGGGCGGCATTGGCGCGGTATTTCAGTCATGGATGGGAAAGAGGGCAATATCCTACAGAAGGATCGAGAAGATACCTGAGGACTGGGGAACTGCCGTAAATGTACAGTCCATGGTTTTTGGCAATACCGGCGACACTTCAGCTACTGGCGTGGCCTTTACCCGTAACCCGGCAACCGGCGAGAATATGTTTTTTGGTGAATGGCTGCCCAATGCACAGGGCGAGGATGTTGTTGCAGGTATCAGGACTCCCAACCCGGTGAACAAGGCCGGCAAGACCGCAGATACAAAACATCTTTTTTCTCTTGAAGAAAGCATGCCAAAGCTCTACAAGGAGCTGTATGCCATACAGAGAAGACTTGAGAAACATTACAGCGACATGCAGGATATTGAGTTTACGATCGAAGACGGCAGGCTCTGGATGCTGCAGACCCGCGTTGGCAAACGTAATGGTCAGGCCGCTATCCGCATGGCTGTTGAGATGGCAAATGAAAAGCAGATATCAAAAGAGACCGCGATCATGCGGGTAAAGCCTGAACAGCTTGATGAACTGCTTCATCCCAGCGTTGCGCCGGTTGCCGAGAAGAAGGCAACTGAGCTTGCTAAGGGACTTCCTGCCGGACCCGGCGGTGCGATCGGCAGGATCGTTCTTACGGCTGATGATGCTGCTGCATGGGCAAAGAAAGGCGAGACAGTCATCCTCGTCAGGACGGAAACCTCTCCGGAGGATGTCCACGGCATGCACGCAGCAGAGGCAATTCTGACCGCCAAAGGTGGTATGACCAGCCATGCTGCACTTGTTGCCAGAGGCTGGGGCAAATGCTGTATTGTAGGCTGTTCAGCCCTTGATATCAATGTTTCAAAGAAAGAGGTCCATGTCAACGGCAGGGTCCTGAAAGAAGGCGACTGGATCACCCTGAACGGTACAAAAGGCCGTGTGTATGAGGGCAAGCTTGATCTTCTGCCTGCTGATCCTGACAATAACCCATGGTATAAGCAGCTGATGAAATGGGCTGATCTGTACAGGACGCTTAAGGTCAGGACAAATGCTGATACTCCTGAAGATTCGACCACTGCCCGGAACTTCGGCGCAGAGGGTATCGGCCTCTGCAGGACAGAACATATGTTCTTCGGCGCAGAAAGGATCAAGGCTGTGCGTGAGATGATCCTCTCTGACACGGTTGAGGGAAGGAAGAAGGCGCTTGCCAAGCTCCTGCCATTTCAGAAGAGCGACTTCATTGGGATATTCAAGGCTATGGCAGGACTGCCGGTCACGATCAGGCTCCTTGACCCGCCGCTTCATGAGTTCCTGCCGCATACGGACAAAGAGCTTCATGACCTTGCTGATGATATGGGTGTTTCCTTTGACAAGCTCAATGCAAAGAACAAATCACTCCATGAGTTTAACCCCATGTTAGGTCATCGCGGCTGCCGGCTTGGAGTAACCTTCCCTGAGATCTACGAGATGCAGGCACAGGCGATTATGGAGGCTGCATGCGAGCTTGCAAAACAGAAGGTGAAGGTTGCGCCTGAGATCATGATCCCGCTTGTCGGTCATGTCAACGAGCTGATTGCGATGAAAAAGGTAGTTGTTGATACTGCTGAAAGAGTGAAGAAAGAAAAGAAGGTTAAGGTCGCTTACACGGTCGGCACCATGATCGAGCTGCCGAGGGCATGCGTCACCTCTGACCAGATTGCTGAAGTGGCTGACTTCTATTCTTTCGGCACGAATGACCTTACCCAGACTGTTTATGGACTTTCCCGTGACGATGCCGGCAGGTTCCTCCCTTTCTATGTCGAAAACGGCATTCTCAAGGAAGACCCCTTCATCACTATCGACCAGACCGGTGTCGGTGCACTTATGAAGGTTGCTGCCGAGATGGGCAGAAAAGTGAAGAAAGACCTGAAGCTTGGCATCTGTGGTGAACATGGCGGCGAGCCGAAGTCTGTCGAGTTCTGCCACAATATCGGACTCAATTATGTGAGCTGCTCACCCTTCAGGGTTCCTATCGCACGGTTTGCAGCAGCACAGGCCGCGATCAAGGGCAAGACAAAGAAGAAATAATAGCAGTATCTGCGGTAAAAGGCATTTTTTAAAACAAGGGGCTTTATCGAGCCCCTTGTTTTTTTTTTGATATCTGCTAATATTGCTGGGATATCGTATTTGTGCCGCTCATTCATGTCAGACGTAGGATAAACTCTTACCCATTAGGGAGAAAAGGAACTCAATGCGAAACGGGACTGAGAGGAGCTACCTGGAGCTTGTTGAACTTGCAATGAGCGTGGTTCTTCGATGGGACATCAGCGGTACGGTGACATTTATTAATGAATACGGTGCAGAGCTGTTTGGGTATCAGAAGAAGGAACTTGTGGGAAGAAACATAATGGGGACGATTGTTGATGAAACAGAGAGCACGGGCCGGAACCTGCGAACGATAATCAAAGAGATAGTCACGCAACCTGAGAAATATCGCGATAACGAAAATGAGAATGTTACCAAAGACGGTAAACGCCTCTGGATGCATTGGAGAAATACCGCTGTTTTGGATAGTGCCGGAAGCTTGACAGAAATCATTAGTATTGGCAATGACATTACCGGGCGCAAGCAGGCGGAAGAGGCGCTGAAAGTGAGCGAGGCCCGGTATCTCTCCATACTTGAGGACCAGACGGAACTGATCTGCCGCTATCGGCACGACGGACGCATATCCTTTGTCAATGGTGCCTATGCCCGCTATTATGGAAAGCAGCCCGGGGAACTCCTGGACCGGAACTACATACCGCATATCCCTGAGCCCGATCTTTCCATTGTTCTCGATAAAGTCAGGAAAATCTCATTCGATGAACCGATCATGCAGCTTACGCACCGGGTGATCATGACCGACGGCACGATCCGCTGGCAGCACTGGACCCACCGTGGAATATTTACAGAGAACGGTATTCTTATCGAATGCCAGGCTGTAGGCCGCGACATCACCGAGCGCAAAAAGATAGAACAAAAGCTTGATACCTATCAACTGCATCTTGAGAAAATGGTGGAAGAGCGTACTAAGAATCTTGAGGAAGCTATATCATCTCTGACGAACGAGATCGACCGCAGAAAAGAGGTGGAAGCGGCACTCGAAAGAAACCGTCTGCTTCTCAGTGGCGTATTCAACAGTATTCAGGACGGCATAGCGGTTGTAGACCGTGATCAGAACATAATCATGGCGAACCGGGCTGTCGAGAAGCTCTTTCCGAATCATAGCCCCGTCGGGTTCAAAATAAAAAAGTGTTTTGAAGTGTACCGTAATGCGACAGAGCGATGCGAAGACTGTGCCACGATCAGGGCTATTGAAGGTCGGGTATCCCAGGTTGAGACCATCCCCTTCAACTGCGCTGGTTCCGGAGAGGGCTGGCTTGAGGTATACGTCTTTCCCTTCCTTGGGGAAGAGGGAGAAATAAAAGGGGTTATTCAGTATCTGAAAGACATTACCGAGCGCAAGCGGGCTGAGCAGCACCTTGCTCTTATGAATTTTGCACTGAACAATAGCCATGAGGCAGTTTTTCTGACCGATGAAAATGCACGTTTTAATTACGTAAACGAAGAATCCTGTCGTGTTCTGGGATATACCCGCGCTGAACTGCTCGGCCTTGGTGTGCCGGATATTGACCCTGACTTTCCAGCGGAACGCTGGCCCGATCATTGGAATGATCTCAAAACGCAGCGTTCGGTGGTCTTCGAAGGACGACACCGGACAAAGGATGGCTATGCTTTTCCGGTAGAGATCAAGGCAAATCATTTTGATTTCGATGGCCGCGATTACTGCCTGACTTTGGTTCGTGATATCACCGAACGCAAGCGGGCTGAGGAAATACTGCGCCGGAGCGAAGAGAAATATCGGACGCTCTTTGAAGAGTCTTTTGACGGGCTCTTTATCAGTTCCCCTGAGGGTAACATCCTCGACATAAATAAGAAGGGAATCCAGATCCTTGGGTATGACACAAAAGAGGAAGTCATGAGCCTCGATCTGGAGCGGGACATATACGCCTGTCCGCCTGACAGAAGACGGATTCTATCAATGGTCAATGATCTGGGGACGGCTGAATATGAGGTTAGCATCAGGAGAAAGAGAGGCGAAACAATAGTGGCTCGCTGTTCATTAACTGCAGTGCAGGGCGACAAGGGCGCGATAACTGCCTATCGGGGAATTATCCGCGATATTACCGAGTTTAAACGGGTTGAGACTGCTGAGATGGAAGCGAAAAGAGCTCTGCAGGAGAGTGAAAAGCGATACCGCGATCTCTTTCAAAAAGCGGGGGAAGGTATCCTTCTGTTGACAGTAAACGGCGACATTTACTCGATGAACGAGTCGTTTGCTGCGATGCACGGATATAGTATCGAAGAGATGCTGCATATGAAACTGGCAGACCTCGATATAGGATTAGACCCCCGGGTTGATGCTGAAAGAAAAAAGAAGATCGTTGCAGACGGAGGCCTTATCTTTGAGGTGGCGCATCGTCACAAGGCGGGACATACGATTGAGTTTGAAGTGTCGGTGAGCTTTACCGAGTTGAGCGGCGAGAAATATTTCATATGCTTTCACCGGGACATATCAGAGCGCAAAAATGCAGAAAGGGAATTGCGGGAGAAAGAGGGCAAGTTGCGCGCCATGATCGAAAGCTTTGACGGTCTCATCTATATCTGTTCGCAGGATTACCGCATTGAGTTCATGAATGAGAAGCTCATCGAGCGCACCGGAAGGAACGCAGTGGGTGAAGTCTGCTATTCGACCCTGCATGATCGCGACTCGATCTGTCCATGGTGCGTCAATGACCGCGTCTTCAGAGGAGAGATTGTGCGGTGGGAGCTGCAGAGTCCAAAGGATGGACGCTGGTATTATGTTGTCAATACGCCGATCCGGCATGTCGACGGGTCGTTTTCAAAGCAGGCGATGATCATGGACATCACGGATAAGATAAAACTTGAGGAGCGTGCGAGGATAAACGATCAGCTTGCCGTGCTGGGGCAGCTTTCGGCCGGCATTACGCATGAAATCAATAACCCAAATGCCTTTATCATGTCGAATGCGCAGTTGCTTCAGGATATCTGGCGCGATGCGGAGCAGGTTTTACTTCAGCAGTGGAGACAGGTCGGCGATTTCTCCCTTGGCGGACTTTCCTTCCCCGCAATGAAAGAGGATGTGCAGAAAGCGATTCGATACCTGCTTGAAGGTTCTGACCGCATCAATAACATTGTAACCAGCCTGAAGGCCTATACCTCTCCTTTGGGTGACTATGTATCTGAAAACGTTGATCTGAATGAAGTCGTCCGGTCTTCCCTTGAGATCCTTGACAGCCAGATCAAGACAGCCACTGATAACTTCCGCTGGATTCCTGATGAAGAGGTTCCGCATGTGAGGGGCAACAGACAGGCGCTTGAGCAGGTTGTGACGAACCTTATCACCAATGCGCTGCAGGCGCTCACAGACAGGACAAAAGGCGTTTCTGTTTATTCCCGCTATGAGAGGGGGCCTAATGTTGTTATAATCGAGGTCACCGATGAGGGTGTTGGGATGACTCAGGAAATTTTACGCCGCGCATCGAACCCTTTTTTTACGACAAAACGCGACAGGAGTGGTGTCGGACTGGGGTTGGCCATAGCGTCATCCATTGTCACCAATCATAATGGATCTATCGTATTTGAGTCGGAAGCCGGTGCGGGGACTACGGTTATGGTGAGTCTGCCGTGCTCATATTCATCATCTGCCGAATAGGTGACAGACCTGTATGTATAACGGAAGCGAACATAATTCATGCGTGCTGCTCGTTGATGATGAGCAGGCCATTCTCGATACCTACAGCCTTATCCTTCGTGCTGCTGGCATTGACCAGGCAAGAACCTGTCAGGACAGCCGGGATGTCCTGCCGTTCCTTGCCGAATTTGGCGCAGCTGCTATTGTGCTCGATGTATTAATGCCCCATCTCTCCGGCCCTGAACTTCTCCTGACCCTTAAAAAGGACTACCCGTATATACCGGTTATCATGATGACATCATCAAATGATGTCGAAACCGCCATCAATTGTATGAAATATGGCGCTTCAGACTACCTTACCAAGCCGGTAGAGAAGAGTCGGTTTGTCGCCGTTATTAAAAGAACGCTCGATATGAAAGAACTGAGCCTTGAGGCGTCTGCTCTCAGACATTCTCTGATCTGCAGGGACTTGAGGCATCCGGAGGCGTTTTCGTCCATAGTGACCGGAAGCGAGAAGATGCAGAGCGTCTTTCGATATATTGAAGCGATCGGCATGTCGAAGCAGCCTGTCCTGATCACCGGGGAGACAGGCGTTGGAAAAGAACTCATGGCGCAGGCGATCCATCGTATTTGTGGCCGCAAAGGTGAGCTTGTTGCCGTTAATGTCGCTGGGCTCGACGACAGTATGTTTTCCGATGCCCTGTTCGGCCACGAGAGGGGCGCCTTCACCAGCGCTGAAAAACAACGCGGAGGACTTATACAGCAGGCTGCCGGAGGAACGCTTTTTCTTGATGAAGTCGGCGACATGCAGGAGGCATCACAGGTCAAACTCCTCAGGCTGCTGCAGGAGAATATTTATTACCCGCTGGGCTCAGACATGCCAAAAAAGAGTGATGCACGGATTGTTGTGGCTACCAACAAGGACCTCCATAGCTGCATGCATGAAGGCGTTTTTCGAAAAGACCTGTACTACCGGCTCAACACGCACCATGTCCATATGCCCCCTCTCAGAGAGAGGCCTGAGGACATTCCATTGCTGACGGATTATTTCTTGGCAGAGGCCGCAGCATCCATGAACAGGAAAAAGCCGGCAACAACGCCTGGTCTTCTCCCCCTGCTTGGCCTGTACCATTTCCCGGGGAATGTCCGGGAGTTGCAGGGGATGTGCTATGATGCCGTGGCACGTCATAAGTCTGGTGTGCTTTCAATGGAAAGTTTCAGAGAGGTCATACAGCACAATGCGCCATCTCTCGATCTTACCGTGATGTCATGTTTTGGCGCACAGCCCGCCGTCACCTGCTCTTTTTCGCATTTTCCGACCAAGAAAGAGATCGATGATTTTTTTATGCAGAAGGCGCTTGAACTCTCCATGGGCAATGTCAGTATGGCTGCGTCTCTTCTTGGGATAACACGGCAGGCCATTCATAAAAAGCTGAACAAACATACGAAGCGTTCGGAAGCCTGACCAATTTTGTAATACCTGCATTTTTGTTGTACCCCTGCAACTTTATTTACACCCCATTTCAAAATTAGTGTTTGACTCCCGATAGTTATTGAAAGTTGTAAACTTTATTTACATAACCCGTCCAGGCCTTTTTTCCTGATTTTACTGTTTAAACAAGGCATATGCGCTATCGCAATGTCTGGCATATTCTATGCAATAAAGATTGTAAGATCTGGAATTTATTCCACGTGTGGTGTGAGAAGACAATGACAAATAATGATCATGCAAAACACATTCTGATAGCAGACGATGAAGTTCCGTTCAGGTTTGCGGCTGTGCTGGCTCTGCGCCGGGCAGGGTACCGGACAAGCGAGGCGCAGGATGGCGCTGATGCCCTGGTGAAAATATTGGGCAACGGGACACATATCCCTTTCGATCTGATTATCCTGGATATTCATATGCCCTACCTCAGCGGGCTCAAGGTCTGTGACATTCTCCGGGAGCGGGGCGTATATGTCCCGGTGCTTTTTGTTGCAGCCTTTGTTGATGAGAGTGAGATTGAAAGAATTGTGCCTGACAATGCCTATAGTCTGCTTAAGAAACCCTTCAGAATTGAGCAGATGATCAGCAAGGTCCAAGAGATGGTATGCCAATAACAGTCAGGAAAGCGGCAAAGAGCGCCTTTGACCGCAGGATGCTCCTTACCGTGATTCTGCTTCAGGCTCCACTGCAGGCGGCGGTCAGTGCCGGCGTAATGGTTTTTCTGGCAGTGCAACGTATCGGGATGAGCGGAATACGATAACACTCTTTTAGAAAAAGGAGGAGGGAATCATGGACTGTCCATATTACGGAGAGGGGCTGGTACGGTGGTGCGGTGCAACGGAACTGTCATACATCCCAAGCATTCGTGAAGTTGTGCGCAATTGCACAGACAACTTCTGCGACTGCATTCACCATGAAGGGAAGAGCCTGTTGCAGAAAACAGACGGCAGCTGTCCAAATGCGGCAAGCTGCCCTCAACCATCTAGATGCTGATCCCTGGGGCCAGGATATTCCTCAATGACGGCGTGTTCACCCCGTGTGAACATCTGACGCCGCGGAGGATGAACGTTATCAGGAGCGTGCTGCAGGAAGAGCTAACGGGGAATTCAAGGGAAGCAAAAATCGAGCAGATAGACGGACAGGCACAGGTGGTCTTCTCAGGAATACTCACCATCGAACATGCCAGTCAGATGAAAGAGACACTGCATAATGTTCTGACCGGCATGGAAGAGGAGTTGGTGAACTGATAGTTACGGAGTATGCACATTGAGACGAAGAAGACAATGGCTGATGAAGCCTTTGAGATAAATGAAGAGAATGGCTCAGGGGACAAGAAACGCACTGCGAGTATGGAGACAAAGGCAGAAAGGAACGTGAAATTGCCGCGCAGAGGAGCGGTGAAAAACTCACGGCGTCAGACGCACTGCAACTATTAACAGGAGGGCACAATGAAATGGGTTAACAATTTGAAGATCGGGACAAAGCTGCTGGGCGGTTTCATTCTGGTTGCTGTAATCGCAGCCAGTATCGGCCTAATCGGCTATATGAGTATGAGTACTATGGGCAGGGAATTCGATGAAGTAACGGATAACAGGCTGCCGAGTATTTTGGGCCTGGGGATGATAAATGAAGCGCAAACCGCAGTAGGCCGTGCGGAACGCACCAGCATTATGCTAGGGGAAGTCACCGATGCACAGAAACAGCGATTGAAAGAGTCCTGGGAGAATGCCGAAAAAGGCTGGAAGATTTATGAGCCTCTGCCGCAAACAAAAGAAGAGGAGGCGCTCTGGAAACAGTTTACGCCTGCCTGGGAGGCGTGGAAAAAAGAGCATGAAAGGATAGTGCTCCTTGTTTCTGCGGGGAAAATGGAAGAGGCAAAAAAGGCGACAATGGGCGCCGGAAGGGACGCATCAAAACTCGCTGAAGGGCTGCTCGGCAAGATCATTGATCTGAATGTGCAGATTGCACACGATGTAAAGAAGCACGCCGAGGCCCAGGAGAGTATGTCAATGAAACTGATGGCAATGATGACAATCATCGGTTTTATCATGGCAATAGGCCTTGGGCTGATTATTACCAGAGGCATTAAAACACAACTGGGCGGTGAACCTGCTCTGGTAGCTGAGATCGCCGGCAGAGTTGCTGCGGGTGATCTCTCAATGGAGATTGATACAAAAGGGAAGAGTGAGGCGAGTATCATGGCGGCCATGAGCAGAATGGTCGGTTCCATTAAGGCACTGGTTTCTGACGCCAACATGCTCTCGAATGCCGCAGTCGAAGGAAAACTGGCCACCCGCGCTGATGCGACCAAACATCAGGGAGATTTCCAGAAGATCGTGACAGGGGTAAACGGTACGCTTGATGCTGTTATCGGGCCGTTGAACGTTGCAGCCGAGTACGTGGATCGGATTGCCAGGGGAGATATACCATCGAAGATCAGCGACAGCTATCATGGTGATTTCAACGCGATCAGGAACAACCTTAACCAGTGCATAGATGCCGTCAATGCACTGGTTTCCGACGCTAATATGCTCTCAAATGCAGCAATTGAAGGCAGATTGTCTGCGCGTTCCGATGCAGTGAAGCACCATGGCGATTACCGGAAGATCGTCGAAGGGATGAACAAGACCATAGATACCCTTGTGGGACACATTGATACCATGCCTCTGCCTGCCATGATCATTGACAAGGACTTTGGCATACGGTATATGAACGGAATCGGCGCGAAGATTCTGGGCAAAAGCCAGACGGAGTTGATAGGGGAGAAATGCTATAACAATTTCAAGACCTCCGACTGCAACACGGACAGATGCGCGTGTGGCCAGGCAATAAGGAAGGGTGTGGAAGCGTCCAGCGAGACGGACGCACATCCTTCAGGCATGAATCTTGACATCTCTTACACAGGCCGGCCGATGAAAGATCTTGCAGGGAACATTATTGGCGCCTTTGAAGTGGTTGTGGATCAGACTGCGATCAAGCAGGCAGCCAGGAAGATGCAAAAAATCGCCGATTACCAGACAGTCGAGGTGACAAAACTTACCGATGGTCTGACCCGGATTGCCCAGGGAGATCTGAATGTCTCAATTGAGGCGGCAGTCGGGGACGCTGACACAGCCGGAACCCGTGAGTCATTTGAGACCATCGGCAGCGCAGTGAACAGAACGATTCATGCCATAAAGGCACTATCTGATGACGCAAATATGCTCTCGAAGGCGGCAGTGGCAGGTAACCTTGCCACTCGCGCTGATGCCACCAGACATCAGGGCGATTTTCAAAAGATCGTGGCCGGTGTCAATGAAACACTCGACTCTGTGATCAATCCCCTGAACGTTGCCGCTGACTATGTGGACAAGATCTCCAAAGGCAACATCCCGGCCAGGATCACCGACTGCTATAACGGAGACTTTAATACCATCAAAAATAACCTCAACCTGATGATAGAAAACCTCTCAATGTTTGCGGCGGATGTGCAGGCAGCGTCAGAACAGGTTGCAAGCGGAAGCCAGCAGATGAGCTCCGGGTCGCAGCAGATGTCACAGGGCGCAACAGAGCAGGCCTCATCCGTTGAGGAAGTATCGTCATCCATGGAGCAGATGTCCTCCAATATCAGACAGAACGCTGACAATGCCCAGCAGACGGAAAAGATTGCCATCAAGTCTGCGGAGGATGCTAAAGCCGGCGGCAGGGCTGTAACAGAGACTGTTTCGGCGATGAAAGAGATAGCCGGCAAGATCTCGATTATCGAGGAGATTGCACGTCAGACAAATCTGCTGGCCCTGAATGCGGCCATAGAAGCGGCAAGGGCAGGAGAACATGGCAAGGGCTTCGCCGTAGTTGCATCAGAAGTCAGAAAGCTGGCAGAACGAAGCCAGGATGCAGCCGGAGAGATCAGTCAGCTTTCGACTACAAGTGTGCAGGTGGCTGAGAAGGCCGGAGAGATGCTCACAAAGCTGGTGCCTGACATCCAGAAGACGGCCGAGCTGGTGCAGGAGATCAGCGCAGCAAGCAACGAACAGAACACCGGAGCTGAACAGATAAACAAGGCGATCCAGCAGTTGGACCAGGTTATCCAACAGAATGCCGCAGCGTCCGAAGAGATGGCATCCACCTCCGAAGAACTGGCTTCCCAGGCAGAGCAGCTCCAGAGCACCGTAACATTTTTCAAGATTGAGGGGGTAACCAGCGGTATTTGGCAGGAGCCAAAAGCAAAGGCACATAAGCCTGTGGCTAAGGTTGAACATATAATGCACGCAAAACCCAAACCACAGACAACAGTTATTGCCCGCGGCCCAAAGGCAAAAATGGTAGCGGCCGGAATTGGCATTGATTTGGGCGGCAACGGTCATGACCATCTCGACGAACAGTTCGAGAATTATTAGGGGGGAAGCTTATGAGTGTAACAGCCATACTTGAGACGACGCAATATCTGACGTTCAAGCTGGATGAAGAGGTATTTGCGGTAGATATATCGAAGGTGCGGGAAGTGCTTGATTTCACATCGGTAACGAAAGTGCCGAGGACGCCTGATTTCATGCGGGGAGTTATCAATCTGAGGGGCAGTGTGGTGCCGGTGGTTGATATGCGACTGAAATTCGGGATGTCGGAGACGGAAAAGACGGTCAACACCTGCATTATTATTGTGGAAGTGAACCTGGACAATGAGACGACGGTGCTTGGAGCGCTGGCGGACTCTGTGCAGGAGGTGATGGACCTGGAGCCTGATCAGATAGAGCCTGCGCCGAGGATCGGGACGAGGCTCAGGACAGAGTTCATAAAAGGGATGGGCAAGAAAGACGACCACTTTATCATGATCCTTGATATCGACAAAATATTCTCGTCCGAAGAACTCGCAATGGTCCAGGAGTCAGCAGAGGTAGAGGCATGAGAAACGGCAGGCCGGTGCATGCATTCGGACATCAGACAAGGGTCTGCATTACATGCCCGAAAAGGTACGCACCGGCAGGCCGCAGTCGAAAGATTTGTCATATGACGGTTGTTTCTGCAGTCTGCCGGAGGCTGGTATGACTACTCAGCCTGCAGGATTGCCTTTGGTCCTTCTCAACCCCGGAGAAATGCATTTTGCAGAAACCCCATCGGTCGTCAGGGCGGTGGTCGGAACCTCCATTTCGGTAATGCTTTTCAGCCGCCGGATGTCAATGGGCGCTATCTGTCACGGGCTTTTGCCTGCATGCTACTTCAGGCAGCTTTGCAAGGGAGGCTGCTCAGAACAGGCGACGTATGTGGAATGTGCGATAGAAAATATGATCGGGCAGTTTAAGGGCAGGGGTGCTTCCGCTCATGAGCTGGAAGTGAGGATCATCGGTGCTGCTGAACTGTTTGACGCGAAGAAACCGGAACGGCTTTGGGTGAATGTCGGATTCAGAAACTTTGTGGCTGCACGCTGGACTCTGCAGAAAAATGGAATTCGGAGGGCATCAACTGATATCGGCGGCATACATGCCAGGCAGGTCGCCTTTTATCCCCACTCAGGAGAGGTAATCATGCACCGGTTAAACAAAAACACGGCCGAGCGTGGTTGTCAATGGAGGAAAGAGGATTGTTGTACGGCACGGCAGGCGGACGGCAAACTGGGTGAGTGACAAAAGGATTATATGCGAAGGACAGGAAAGAAATTCAAAAAGGAGCACCACCTGCGTAACGCAAGGAAAGGCATTTTCTGCAATGGTACTGCCGGCAACACTGCGCTGAAGAGCATGCTCGCTGATTTGCCTGACGCTCACGGTGAGCAGAAGAAAGATCTTCAACCGGAGAGTCTGCCTTTTCAGACAATTTTGAATGATCTGCCTGCAGCTGTTTTTGTCAAGCGGCTGGACGACGGAAAGTTCATTTACTGGAATAGAGAGAGTGAGAAGCTCTTTGGGCTGAAAAGTGAAGACGTGATCGGCAAATCAGACTATGACTTCTTCCCGAAGGAGCAGGCTGACTTTTTCCGCCAGAAAGATCTGGAGGCCATCAGATTAAAAGGGGTGCTGAATATTCCGGAAGAGGTGCTGGACAGTTTCAGCCATGGCAGGATTCTGCTTCGTACAACAAAAGTCCCGATCTTCGGGAGGGATGGCGAGCCGCTCTGTCTTGCAGGTATTTCAGAAGACGTGACCGAGCTTAAGGCAACACACGACAGTCTCAGTAGAGTAAGCCTCAACCTTGAGCATCTCGTTGATGAAAGAACCCGGGCACTGACAGAGGAAATTGCATATCGAAAGCAGATCGATAAAGATCTCCAGGAGAGCGAAGCCCGGTACAGGAGGCTTTTGGAAGCGGTGACAGACTATATCTATACGGTGACGGTTGAAGACGGCAGAGTGGTAAAGACGGTCCATGGGCCGGGCTGCGTTGCTGTTACGGGCTATACGGCTGAAGAGTACGAGGCCAACTCAATGTTATGGTTTCAGATGGTCTATGACGCAGACAGGGGCCTGGTAATCAGAAAGACAGATAAACTTCTTTCCGGAGCGCTCACAGAGCCGCTTGAACACAGGATCAGGCATAAAGACGGCAGTATTCGATGGGTAAGGAATACCGCTGTTTCACGGTTCAATGAGCATGGTCATCTCATCGGTTATGACAGCCTGATTATCGATATTACCGAAAAAAGGAAACTTGAAGCAGCACTTATGCATGCACAGAAGCTCGAAGCGGTCGGGCAGATGGCCGGGGGCATTGCCCATGACTTTAATAATATCCTGACGGCAATCAGCGGATATTCTCACCTGATGCTTATGAAAATGAGCCCCGAGCATCCCTTGAGAAACAACGTTGAGCAGGTCATTTTTGCCGGCGAACGTGCAGCAACACTCACGAAAAGCCTTCTTTCATTTTCCAGAAAGGATACGATTGATCCTAAACCAATCAGGCTTAGAGAGGTTATTGATAGTGTGCATAAGCTTCTGGCTCGGCTGATCAGCGAAGATATATGCCTTTTCCTGATGCAGAGCGAGCACGATATTATTGTTATGGCAGATTCCGGACAGATTGGCCAGGTGCTGATTAATCTGGTTACGAATGCCCGGGATGCCATGCCAACGGGAGGACATATTACCATAATGACAAGTGTCGAGAAATTAGACAAAATTGCAGGAGGTAATGGTCGGCATAATAGTGAGACCCCTTACGCGGTCATTACGGTATCGGATACAGGTGCGGGGATTGAGCCGCAGATCCGGGACAAGATATTCGAGCCTTTCTTTACTACCAAGGAACCCGGAAAGGGAACTGGTCTTGGTCTTTCGCTTGTTCACGGGATTGTTATGCAGCACCAGGGACATATTAGTATTGTTAGTGAGCCAGGGAAGGGGACTACCTTCCGGATTGCCATTCCTCTGCTGCATTCCGAATCTGCTGTCTGCGTGACTGATGCAATGGCCGCAGCCTCGATAATATGCGGGACAGAGACGATTCTTCTGGTAGAAGACGATGCCATGGTCCGTAATTACCTGCGGGAATGTCTCAGTCTCCATGGATACACGGTGATAGAGGCGGCTGATGGCAGAGAAGCGGTGGATATATTTAAAAACCAGCACCATCGGATCGGTTTGGTGCTCACTGATGTAATTATGCCAAATAGAAACGGGCTGTATGTACACAATGAGGTTAAGAAGATTAACCCGGATTCAAAGGTGCTCTTCATGTCTGGCCATACTGCTGATGTTTTTGAAAAGGCAGGGACATCAGAGATAGACTCGAAAATGTTAATAAAACCGATTCATCCGCATACGCTTCTTTCGAGTATCAGGGAGGCGTTAGATTCAACCCCTTAATTGAACGGATCGGACCGGGCGTAATCAGACCTCTGGATCTCTCTGCAGCTGTATGCGCTGCGCTGCTCACCTTTTGGGTTCTTCTCGTCCGGTCTGAAGCAGTACGGGCCGAAATCAATGGCACAGCAAAGAAGAAGTTTCTGCCTCCCCAAACCCCCTTTTTAAAAAGGCGCCGAAAGGCCCCGTTTTTTTCTTTTGTTATCTGCTAAAATTACAGAAATAGCGCATAGTTGCCGATAGGTTATAGCCATGAGGGAGACAATTTCATCGATGGACACTGACAGGTCCGGGATAACAACAATCAAAGAGCGCGAAATTAAACTCGAACGCTCCAATCGTCTCCATGCCTTTATCAATAAAGTGAATGAGTCGATTATCCGAAGTGATGATCCTGAGAAGATCTATGCCCGGCTTTGTCAGTTTGCCATCGAAGACGCAAAGCTTTCGATGGCCTGTGTCTGCAGGGAAGAGCCAGGATCAGGCCGCATGACGCCCATGGCGTATCAGGGGTTTAATACTATTCTTATGGGTTCTCTGCCGCATGCTGAGGACAGGACGGATGATTTGTGCTGTCCCGTCAATTCTGCCCTATCAGCAGGCAAAACTTTTGTCTGCAATGAAGGCGCAACAAAAGCCTGCTCCTTTCCCCTCAGCAGCGGATCTGTCCGCCCGCATTACCATTCCTGTGCTGCCTTTCCGATTGTGCTCCATAATTTTACGATTGGTGCAATCTGGCTGTTCAGCCGTGAGCATGCATACTTTGGCTGCGATGAGGTCAGCATCCTTGAATCCCTCGCGAGAAATCTGTCTTTCGCGCTCGATGCGCGTGAGCAGGAAAGGAAGCGGAGGGATACTGAAAGCGCTCTTTGGCTTGCTGAAAAACGGTATCGCTCGATAGTCGAAAATGTCTCAGAGGGTATCTATCAGACCACTCGTGACGGACAGGTGCTTATGGCAAATCCTGCCCTGGCCCATATGCTGGGCTTTTCTTCACCCGTCGAGATGATCACCAGTATAACCAGTATCAGGAAACAGCTCTATGCAGAACCGGCCCGGCGTGACGAGTTGGTCAGGCTTATGGATAAGGAAGGTGCAGTCAACAATTTTGAATGCAGGCTTATCAGGAAGGAAGGCGCCGTAATCACGGTTCTTCTCAATATGCGGTCGGTAAGAAACGATGAAGGAACGCTGCTCTATTTTGAAGGCTCTGCGCGTAATATTACCGATCGGAAGCGGGCTTTTGAGGCGTTAAAGACTGCCAAAGAAGAATGGGAGCTGACCTTTAACGCAGTGCCGGACCTTATCATGATTGTAGACCAGAACCACCGTATTCAGCATGTAAACAGGGCACTGCTTCTGCGCCTGGACCTGAAGCCTGAAAACATAATCGGCAAGCATTGCTACGAATATATGCATAGTTCTCTGAATCCGCCCGTTTTCTGTCCCCATAACCGCATTATGCATGAAGGCAAGTCTTTCGAAGGGGAGATCTATGACGAGCGCCTGAAAGGACACTTCCTGCTCACGATCTCGCCGCTTCCCGGTACAGACGGAAAGGTAAGGGGGACAGTCCATGTTTTCAGAGATATTTCAGATCGCAAGAAGGTAGAAGCAGCAGTGCGCGAAAGTGAATATCTTTACCGCACGCTGTTTGAAAATGCGAGCGAGGGAATACTCTATCTCTCTTCTGATGGCTCTATTGCTGCAGTGAACAATTCGTTTGCAAAGATGCATGGCTATACGCGTGATGAAATGCTGAAGATGAACCTCAGGGATCTGGATACTCCGGAGACGTCCCGGCTTGCCCCTGAAAGGCTGGAGCGCATTACGGCCGGTGAAGTGCTGCAGTTTGAAGTCGAGCACTACCATAAAAGAGGCCATACGGTGCTGCTGGATGTGGCGACATGCCTTATTACGGTCGGCGACGAAAAACTTGTTGTCGGATTTCATCGTGACATAACGGACCGCAGGCGGGCAGAGCAGGAGGCAAAGATCATGCAGTCCAGACTTATTCATGCGGATAAGATGAACTCCCTTGGCATGCTGGTTTCGAGCGTTGCGCATGAGGTGAACAACCCCAATAATTTCATCATGTTCAACAGTTCGATCCTTGCCGATGCCTGGAAAGATATTCAGGTAATCCTTGATGATTACCGTCAAAAACACGGCGATTACAGGCTTGCAGGGCTACCCTACGCCGAGATGAGTGATGCGATTCCGAGGCTTTTTGCAGGCATTTCTGATGGAGCACAGCGTATAAAGGGGATCGTGGAGAAACTGAGGGATTTTGCACGGAACGACAGAGGTTCCCTGGACGCCGCGGTAGATATGAGCAAGGTTGTGCAGGATGCGGTCATGATTCTCGAAAATCAGATAAAGAAGCATACTGATTATTTCGACATTACGGTTGGAGAAGGGATACCGGCGGTCAGGGGCAACCATCAGCAGCTTGAGCAGGTGATGATCAATCTTATCATGAATGCCCTGCAGTCGCTGAGAGACCGGAGCGCTCGGGTTGAAATAGCGATACATCCCGATGTGATCGGCGATATGATAGAAGTCAGAGTTCGCGATGAAGGGTGTGGTATCTCACGGGAGGTTCTGGAAAAGATTACCGAACCGTTTTTTACGACGAGGCTTGATTCCGGCGGCACGGGCCTCGGGCTTTCGATCTCCAAATCGATTATCGATGATCACAGGGGTACTCTGGAGTTTATCTCTGAGCCCAATGGCGGTGCCACTGCCATTGTCAGGCTGCCGGCGGAACCAAAACCGTGAAGCGGAGTTTGTCTCCCGTCCCCTTTCCCCTTTCCCCTGTTCTGCTGGTTGATGACGAAGAGGAGACACTTTTTGCCGCAAGTCTTATGCTTCGCTCATCAGGGATCAAAGATGTCATCATGATAAAGGACAGTCGGGAAGTGGTGGATCTTCTCAAAAAACAGACGTTCTCCTGTGCAGTTATTGATCTTACGATGCCTTATGTTTCGGGATCGCAATTGCTGTCGGGCATGAACCGTGATTACCCAGATATCCCTGTCATTATTATGACCGGCCTGAACGAAGTTGATACCGCGGTTGACTGCATGAGGCATGGTGCCTTTGATTATCTGGTAAAACCGGTAGAGAAGGTGCGTTTCATGGCTTCGGTACATAAAGCGCTTGAGCTGTCTGCGCTGAAATCCGAAGTGACCGCCTTGAAGAGACATCTTCTTGAGGGGCGGTTGGATCATGAACTGGTATTTGCTTCCATCGTAACGAGGAGCAGGGCCATGCATGCTATTTTTCAATATATCGAGGTTGTTGCTCCATCGTCTCAGCCAGTGCTGATAAGCGGTGAAACAGGGGTCGGCAAAGAGCTTGTCGCGCGGGCGGTTCATGATCTGAGCAGCAGGAATGGACAGTTTATCGGTTTAAATGTTGCAGGCATCGATGAAACGGTATTTTCGGATGTGCTTTTTGGCCACCGGAAGGGCGCCTATACCGGTGCTGATTCGGCCCGGGATGGTCTTATTGCCAGGGCGGCAGGCGGCACCCTGTTTCTGGATGAGATCGGTGATCTGAAAGAGAGCCTGCAGATCAAGCTGCTCAGGCTGCTGCAGGAGCATACGTACTTTCCTCTGGGTTCAGATGTCTCTGTGCAGAGCGATGCGCGGATTGTTGTTGCTACAAACCGGAACCTTGATGATATGGTCTCAAAAGAGTTGTTCAGAAAAGACCTGTATTACCGTCTGCGCTCGCATCATGTTGCCTTACCGCCTCTAAGGGAGAGAACAGAGGATATCCCGCTGCTGCTGTATCATTTTGTGAAGGAGTGCTCTGCGAGTCTTGGAAAAAAAGAGCCGGTCATTCCTGATGAACTTATCCCGCTGTTGTCCTCCTATCATTTCCCCGGAAATATCCGGGAACTCCAGTCAATGGTCCATGACGCCTTGTCGCAGCATGACCATGGTCAGTTGTCCCTTGCAAGTTTCAGAGAGATCATCAGGCAGGAGAACCTTTCTTCGCCTCAGAGGTCAGATGGCGCAGGAGATTGGGGAACCTTTCCGTATGAGGTTCAGGGCAGACTCCCGACACTCCAGGAGGCTGATGAGTATCTGCTTTCTGAGGCGATGAAACGTGCAGATGGTAATCAGGGTATTGCCGCCTCCATGCTCGGCCTTACGCGCCAGGCCCTGAACAAAAGGCTTATTAGAAAAAAGCAGTAAAACAGGCAGTTCCCGGCATTCATCAGTCTCGCCATAGACCGCATTTCGTAATCCTGTCTCTTTCCTGATCCCCTAAGACATTTTTTGCAAGCGCAAAAAATGTTGCAGTGCACTGAAACCCTTATATCGCAATAAGTTGCCTCATATAGTGAATCCAGAGCTTTAGGAAACATAATAAATTGCTCTGTTATGTTGATTCTCTATTTTTGCATTAACTGTTTGATATATATAGTAAAAAAGCAAATATGGTATCTGGCATAAGTCATGCAACAATTAGATGTATGTCAAAACACATTTTGATTGTAGACGATGAGCCGGCTTTTCGATTTTCTGCCGGCATAGCATTGCGTCAGGCCGGGTATATTACCAGTGAAGCTCAGAACGGGCGTGAAGCACTCTCGATGATCTGTATCAAAGAGAGTTGTGTTGCTCCCTTCGATGCCGTTCTGCTCGATATCCAGATGCCGAAAATGACCGGGTTGGAACTGATTGACGAGGTGAAGGCCCATGGAATCGATATGCCACCGGTTATTGTCATATCAGGATATGCCGATGAGCCGATCGTCTCTGATCTTGAGAAGAAGGGATACAGCGCGCTGCTGCATAAGCCGTTTGAGCCGACAGAGATGGTAAAGATGATTCATAAGGTGCTGCACGATTGAAAACGTATACGTGTCAGCGCTTTTACAGGGATGCAATAACAATAAAGCAGGCATGCTGAAGGAGGCTTCTATGGCCAGGGCACAATGTTGGGATTTTATGAAATGCGGACGTGACAGGGACAAATCCTGCCCTGCCGTTGTCCAGTCTGCCGGAAGGTCATGCTGGCTTGTTGCAGGCACCCTCTGCGGCGGTGTTGTACAGGGTGACCATGCACAAAAGATTGCCAGCTGCAAGGAATGCAATTTTTATACAAAAGTGAAGGCAGGCGAGATCTGACCCAATGACCCTGATCGGCAGCCTCAGATCACTCTTATTTGCCAAAGGCGATGAAGTGCTTGCGCCTGCAATCGCTTCTGTCTCTGAGGAGATTGGGGCAGAGGCCGAAATCGTGTCGTGCGCCGAAGTCCTTTTAAGTAAGGATAAACTTATCGCAGTTGCTGATGAACTTGAGCTGCTTTCACGCTCAACGGAAAGTGACTTTCTTCTGATCGGCGGCAAATTGAATGATCTTTCGGAAGGCTGTTCCAGAAACTCGGGATTTGCCACATCTATCATTCAGATGGTCGAAGGAGGCGAAGGTTTTAAAATAGGGGCTATGCAGGCACTGTTTAACAAGGCCTTTGAAAATACAGGGTCATGCAGTGGGGCGATCACAACCGGCATCGATGACATGCGTTATCTTGGCGAACGGCTGGGTGAAATTCATGGTCTGAGTGAGTTTCTTGAGGGGCTTTCCAAATCGATCAATGTGATAGGGATTCTGAGCAGAATAGAGACCTCACGCCTCGAAGGGTCTGATTTCAGCAGCATGACCGCTGTTGTTGACGACCTGGCGCTTCAGATCGCAAAGAGCACTACCGAGGTTGCGATATCAGGCTCTGACGTAAAAAAGAGCATATCCCTCATTGTCGGGGATATGACGCTCTGCAGTACCGCATTTGCCCGGGATATCGAACTGGCTACAGCAAGGATGCATTCTATCCTTGATGAGATGGAGTCGATGAAAAACAGGGCTTCATGGGCCTGCAGACGAATAGAAGGACGCTCTGCCCAGATGATACCGGAGATCGGAAAGGTGATTGCGGCCCTGCAGTATCATGATATCTGCAGACAGCAGATGGAGCATGTCTGCAATGCGCTGCGGGAGATAGCCGCACGGTCAGCAGAAGCCTCTCAGAGCCCTGACAGCGCAATCAGGAAGTCTGCGAGGAAATGGCTCTGGGATGTGATCCGGATTCAGATGTCACAGCTCGATAATGTCGTATCCCAGGCAGGTTCAGCAGCTACCGGTATTGCTGTGCATCTGACACGAATTTCGGACCTGGCAGAGGCACAGGCAGAAGACAGCTCCAGCATTTTGGATGAAGAAGCATCAGGCTCTGATGTTATTGAAAAAATCAGGAACGAACTTGAAGAGCTTGCCTTTATTACCGGCAGATGTAAAAAAATGACTCAGGAAATGCTCGATGCAGTAACTGATGCCAGCGACCGCATCGCTCTTATGACCGGTCATATTACGAATATTAAGACGATCAGCGAAAATATCAGTCTTCTTGCGATCAATGCCATCATAAAAGTCGCCAGGACTGGGGAAAAGGGGCGTGCCCTTGAAGTCCTCGCCGACAGGATCCAGCTGCTTGCCAGGGATGCAAAAGATGAAATTGAACGGGGCGCAGGCATAATCGAATCGATTCTCGGAAAGGCTTCTGAATTTAGGGCAAATCTGTCGGGAGTCCTGAATAATCAGCTTGCTGCTGCACAGGCCATTACCGAAGAGTCCTTGAAGGCAGGCAGTGAACTCATGGAAGCAGATAAGGAGCTCCTCGCGTCGATGGCTGAGATTTCGGCGGTAACCAATACGCTTAAGGACGATGTAAAGAGTCTTGTTGAGGGAATACAGTTTAACGAAAGAATGAGATCTGATATCGGCCGCTTTATAACAGGACTCAATGATATTGCAGAGGCCCTGGACCGCGAGGCGGGTGGAACGATCAGGGAAGAATCAGCAGAGCTGCCGCCGGAACTGCTGGAACTTGAGCGTCAATATACCATGGAGAGTGAACGCGAAGTGCATAATGCGATTATGGCTGCAGGACGAACTCCCCAGGATATCAGCAACAATGGCGGGGAATCCTCAGGTGCTGAAGAGGACGATAATATAACCCTTTTCTGATATAGGGGATATGAGCGTAAAAGATCCGGTGCAATGAAGAAACGGGTCATGTATAGAGGGACAGGCAATGGAGGGAGAAGATGGCGAAGAATATTCTGATTGTAGATGACTCTGCTTCGATGCGGCAGTTGGTCTCGTTTGCACTGAAGACTGCCGGGTACGAAGTCACGGCGGCAGTGCACGGCAAGGACGCGATTGATAAGACAAACAACGAGACGAAATATGAGATGGTCATCACGGACCTCAACATGCCGGAAATGGACGGCATTGAACTCATAAAGCAGCTTCGCATGAAGCCGGGCTACAAGTTTACGCCGGTGATCATGCTCACCACAGAGTCTCAGGACTCAAAGAAGCAGGAAGGCAAGGCTGCAGGGGCCACCGGCTGGATCGTAAAGCCCTTCACGCCGGAGCAGCTTGTCGGTGTTGTTAAGAAGCTCGTGAAATAACTGACAGATCAGGAGGGATGCAGATATGGAATACAGGGTTGAACAAAACAATGGCATGGCAGACATAGCGTTCTCCGGAGCCGTTACGATAGAACAGATGCCTGAAATGAAAAAAGTCCTTGCCGATGCGTTACATGATGCCCAGCAGGTCAGGGTTGATTTTTCTCAGGCAGACGATGTCGATCTTGCCTGCCTCCAGACGCTCTGCTCAGCACACCGCACTGCCGGAGGTGTTGACAAGGAACTGAGTATTAATGAAAACCGCTCTGCTGCCTTTATGAAATCGGTTAAAGCTGCCGGTTATGTAAGACACACGGGCTGCAAACTGGGGAAGACAGACACCTGTCTTTGGGTCGAAAAAAATCGGAGCGTGCAGTAATGAGCATCGATCAGGCCAAAGAGACCTATCGCGAGGAGGCAAGCGAACTCCTCTCAGAGCTCGAGACCGCCCTGCTTGACCTGGAGGAGTCGCCCAATGACATGGACCTCATCGGCAGGATCTTCAGGGCCATGCATACCATCAAAGGGTCTGGCGCGATGTTCGGATTTGACGAAATAGCCAGGTTTACCCACGAGGTCGAGACGGTTTACGATCAGGTCAGAAACAGCAAGATCAGCGTGACCAAGGAGCTGATTGATCTTACCCTTGCTGCACGGGACCAGATCCGTACAATGCTTGAAGCCTCATGTGGAGGAGCTCCTGCTGATGTCATAAAATCAGGCCAGATTATTGCCTCACTCAAAGCAATGATGCCGGGTGCATCCCCGGTTCAGAAGGAGGAGGCCAGGGTCTCAATAGCGGAGGCAACAGAAAATGGCTCCCCAATGATCACCTATCGTATCTGCTTTAAACCGTCCGCAAATATCTTCAGGACAGGTGCTGATCCCGTAGCGCTCATTGAGGAACTGAGGCAGTTTGGCGAGCATAAGGTTGTGGCGCATACCACGGATATCCCCTCTCTGGACGAGCTTGATCCTGAAGCCTGTTACACCTCCTGGGATATCATCCTGAGCACTGACCGCGGGAGAGATGCGATCAAGGATGTCTTTATCTTTGTTGAGGATGACGCTGAGATCAGGATCGATGTGATTGACGACGGCGGCCAGTTCGATGAGGAGGGCGGGTACAAGAAGCTTGGCGAAATATTGATAGAAAAAGGTGACCTTACTGCCGAGGACCTGAAAAAGGCGCTTGGTACGCAGAAGCGCATCGGCGAGATGCTGGTGGATTCCGGTGTTGTGGGCCATGCCCAGATCGAAGCTGCGCTCATCGAACAGCAGCATATCAAGGAGATGCGCGAAAAGCGTGAAAAGACAGAGCAGACCTCGAGCATTCGTGTTGCCTCAGATAAGCTCGACAGTCTTGTAAACCTGGTGGGAGAACTGGTCACGGTCCAGGCACGATTGAGCCAAACCGCCTCGGGCAAGAATGAGGCTGAACTGCTTGCCATATCCGAAGAAGTGGAGCGGCTTACCTGGGAGCTTCGCGACCAGACCATGAACATCAGGATGCTGCCGATCGGCACGACCTTCAGTAAATTCAAGCGGCTGGTCAGGGACCTCTCAAAAGACCTTGGCAAGGAGATCGAGTTGACCACGACCGGCGCAGAGACCGAACTGGACAAGACGGTCATCGAAAAACTGAACGATCCGCTGGTGCATCTTATCAGAAATTGCATTGACCACGGCATAGAGCTGCCGGCTGATCGCGAAAAAAATGGCAAACCGCGGGCCGGCAATGTGCATCTGTCGGCAATGCATTCCGGTGCCCAGGTTCTGATCGAAATCGCCGATGACGGCAAAGGACTCGATGCAGAGGCAATCCGGGCCAAGGCAATTGAGAAGGGATTGATATCTCCGGATGCTGAACTGACCGAAAAAGAGCTTTATGCGCTGATCCTTGCCCCCGGCTTTTCGACAGCCAAGACCGTCACAAATGTCTCGGGAAGAGGAGTCGGCATGGATGTGGTGAAGCGTGCTATCGATGAACTGAGGGGAACGATAGATATTACCAGCTGGCAGGGTCAGGGCTCGACCATTACGCTTAAGCTGCCACTTACGCTTGCGATCATCGATGGACTGCTTGTGAGGATCGGCGAGGGGTTTTACGTTATCACCCTTTCATCTGTCGAAGAATGCGTTGAACTTACACAAAAAGATCTGGAAGCTGCACATGGCAGGCATATTGCCAATGTCCGCGGCAAGATCGTGCCGTATATACGGCTCAGAGAGGAGTTCGGCATTAAGGGCAAGAGGCCTGATATCGAGCAGATCGTGATAACCGGAACCGACTCCGGCAGGGTCGGGTTTGTGGTGGACCAGGTTATCGGTGAGCACCAGACTGTCCTTAAATCGCTAGGTAAATTCTATAAGGGCATAGAGGGGATATCCGGGGCAACGATCCTGGGTGACGGAACCGTGGCATTAATCATCGATGTTGCAAAGCTCTTTCACAAGGCTGAGGCGGAAGAGCTGTTATGACGCTATAGAGAAAACCGATTAGGCTGGAGAACGCAATACTATATTTTCAAGGAGAAATGAAGATGCTAAAAAACATGAAGATCGGAATGCGGCTGGGTGGTGGGTTTGGATTACTGTTAGTTCTGATGTTAGTGCTGATTGTGATCGGGATCAGGGGTATGTCTTCGATTGAAGATGATATGGAACGGATTGTGAAGGTTAACGTGGTCAGAATTGATGCGATTGGTGATATGCAGAAAGATATCATGAATATTGGCATCAATGTCAGGAATATTATTGTTAGTGACAACGCTGAAAAGAAGCAGGAATACAGTGGGCGTGTCACCAAGTTCCGGGAGGAATATACCAATGCCTTCAAAAAAATTGAGGAGATGACAACCAAAACGGACACGAAAGCTGTGGAGTTAATTAATAAGCTTAAAGAGTCTATTACGCGCTATCGGGAAATAAACAACAAGATCATCGAGTTTGGTATCGCAAATAAGGATACGGAAGCTGCGCAACTGCTCTCTAAAGAGGGAGGCCCTGCCGAGCGTAACGTATTGAGTGAGATAGAGGAATTACTGAAACATAATTACGAGCGCAACAACATCCGCTATGAAGAAGCTGTTGCTACGTATAAGATGTCAAGAAATACTATGTTTGGAATTGGTGCAGGAGCAATACTGCTCGGTATTTTTACTGCATTATTCCTTACCCGCGGTATCACAAGGCCGCTCAGTGAGGGCGTGGGAGTTATGGAGAGCCTTGCCGCCGGTGATTTACGGGTGGACATTGACGTTAAGAGTAAAGACGAGACGGGTCAGTTGCTTGCAGCGATGAAGGCGATGGTGGAGAAATTGAAGGGCATTGTGGGGGATGTGAAATCCTCGGCAGACAACGTAGCCGCAGGCAGTCAGCAGTTGAGTTCCAGCTCAGAGGAGATGTCCCAGGGA